>JAEWOM010000171.1 GCA_023399675.1 Bacteroidota bacterium | reverse complement strand
ATTTTGAGGAGATCAGTTTTTTTAAAGCTTTCGGCAACCGGTACGAAACAACCGCTGATGGTTCAGGTGCGGTAGGCAGATTACAGCTGAGCGACAGAGATTTTATCAGTCGTTTTACCGAAGATTTTCAGGGTTTTCCTTTTGCCGATGAACTCATTAAACTGATTGCTGAAGCCTATCAGAAAGATCATACACTTGCTGATGCCACCCGTTTCATTGTTAATAAACTCTTTGCCGAATACGGGCTGCTTGTTCTCGATGGCGACGATGCCCGTCTCAAAGAGCAGATGAAGCCGATTTTTCGCGACGAACTGCTGAACAGTTCTTTACAGCAACATTCCGAAAAAAATGTGGAAACGCTTACGCAGCAGTATAAAAAAGTTCAGGTTAATCCACGGGAAATCAATCTTTTTTATCTCGAGGAAGGCCGAAACAGAATAGACCGCAGCGAAGAAGGTTTCCAGATAGCAGACACCGAAATATTTTTTAGCCGGGAGCAAATAGTGGAGATTCTCGAAGAATCTCCGGAAAAGTTCAGTCCGAACGCTTTGATGCGGCCTGTTTTCCAGGAAATGATATTACCGAATGTCGCATATATCGGTGGCAATGCCGAAATAATGTACTGGCTGGAACTGCCGGATTATTTTGATTATCTGAATCTCCCTTTTCCTGTGATGATTCCGAGAAGTTCTTTCCTGATGCTCTCGCAAAAACAGGAAGCAAAACTGGAGCGGTTGGATATTTCCGTTCAGCAGTTGCTCAGTTCTGTGTCGAAGGTTCAGAATGTACACGTTCAACGGGATAATTCGCTGTTTTCAGAGATCAGAGCTTTAAACGAAAGGCTCAGTCAACAGTTCGATACGCTGGAACAGATTTCCCGAAAGACAGATATCACGTTCGGAAATTTAGTGAATGCGGAAAAAACCAGGCAGTTGCGTTCGCTGGAACGTATGGAAAAAAGGCTGCTGCGTGCTGAAAAGCGAAAAAACACGGATTTGATGGACAGAATAGAGCGGATTTTCGCTGAAATTCATCCGAATGGCAGCTGGCAGGAACGACAGGTGAATTTTTCCGAATTCTATTTGATTCATGGAAAAAAATGGCTTGAAACTTGTTTAGAGGAAATGGACCCTTTCTCACCGGAATTGGTCACCATGGTGGATTGATACAAAACCACTAATTTTGCATAATATAACGTACGAAATGATAAAAAAGTTCGCTCTTCTTGCTTTTACTTCAGTTACCCTGTTTGCATACGCACAGAGAACTACGCATACTGTAGTAAAAGGCGATAATCCATCCAGCATTGCGAGAAAATACGGAATGACACTCGATGAACTGCTGAAACTGAATCCTTCCGCAAAAAACGGGGTGCTCAATATCGGCGATAAAATCAATGTTAAGGGTACAGCAAAACCGGCTGCAGTAAGCAGTAACGATAATGCGATGGGTGTTATCATTGTAGAGCCAAAACAGACCATATACGGCCTTACCAAAAAATATAAGACCACCGAATCGCAACTGCGGGCGTGGAATCCGAATCTCGGTGCCAGTGTAAAGATCGGCGAAAGGATTAATATACCGATGAGCAGAATAAAGCAGTACGGCGGAAATACAGCACCTGTGGAAACCGTGACGGCTCAGCAGCAGTCGCAGACTGCGTCTCCTTCGGTGTCGACTAATACCTACAGCAACACAGGAAGTTCAACGGATAATTTCCTTACCTACACAGTAGAATCGGGAGATACCACATTCGGGATCGTCAATAAATTCGGTACGACCCTGGATCAATTAATCGCCCTGAATCCGTCCGTGTCTTCTGGTTTGAAGCCTGGAATGGTATTGAAGATCCGTAAGCTGGATCCGGCCTATGTTAAGAAAAATGCCAGCGCACTGAACGTTGTGATGATGCTGCCTTTCGGTTTCGAGTCGAATGACAGCCGTTACCGCCAAATGTCCCTGGATTTTCTTGCAGGTGCAAAACTCGCTGTGGAACGTAACGCTAAACGTGGACAGGAACTCAACATCCGTGTGGTTGATGCAGGTAGCGAGGCGAGTTTCAAAAATTCAATTACGCAGCTGAACCAGGACAATACGGATCTGATCATCGGCCCGTTTTTTAAAAGCAACGTGGTGGAAGTGCTTGATTTTGTGAAAGAAAAGCAGATTCCGGTCGTTTCACCGTTTGCAAATTCCGAAGATCTTCACAGATACGGTAATCTCATTATCATTGAAACACAGGAAGAGGTGTTGGCTGACCGGATTATTCAGGAAATTCAAAAAGCCTATTCCAAAGAAAAAATTTATATCATTGGCGATTCTTCAGGTCAAATGGCCACATATTTCAAAGCCGGACTAAACAAGAATCTCAAAAATCCGAACATTATTGTGGTAAACAGCCCGTCAGAAATTCAGTTGGATACCAATATGATGACAGGGCAGTCGGCACCGGTAATTACCCTGCTCGCAAACAGCAGTAGCGATATCGGTGAAGCTTTTGCTGAAAAAATGATTGAACTCTCTCAGCAGGCGCAGGGAAATAAAGCATTCAGTATGCATTATGTACCCGTATTCGACGAAAAAATTGATGAGCTGAGCCAGGCAAATCTGGTGTATCTTACCGATTTGAAAATTAATACCGAAGGTTCTTTTGAAAAAGAAGTGCTGGCAGATTTTCAGAAGAAATACTGTAAATCACCATCGAAATATGCAGTCGTAGGTTTTGATGTGATGAACGATATGCTTACACGCGAAAACAAGAGTGGCGAAATATTTAAGCAGATGAACCGGTCGCAGACACAGCTTGCTTCCAAATTCGAATTCAAGCGCGCTGCCGGTAATGGAGCCTATGTAAATACAGGTTATCGCCTGATCAGATATTAATTGCGGAATACATATTCCGCACATGAAAAACGGCAACTTCACTAAAAGGAGGTGCCGTTTTTTTTCTTTAAATTTGCGACAGAAACAAATTACTGAATGAAAGCACTAGTATTTCCTGGTCAGGGTTCACAGTTTGTGGGCATGGGAATGGAACTTTATGATTCCAGAAAGGACATTAAAGATCTGATGGAATCGGCCAACGACATCCTTGGTTTTGATATCCTTTCCCTCATGTTTAAAGGTACGGATGATGATCTTAAAAAAACAGAAGTAACGCAGCCCGCCATTTTCATTCATTCGATGGCAGAACTGAAAGCGACTAATGCTTTGGGCGCCGAAATGGTTGCAGGGCATTCCCTCGGTGAATTTTCTGCGCTGGTTGCCAACGGAGTACTGTCTTTTGAAGATGGGCTGAAACTGGTGGCAGAAAGAGCAAAAGCCATGCAGGAAGCGTGTAACATCAATCCTTCTTCAATGGCGGCAATTATTGGCTTGGATGATGCCACCGTGGAAAGAATCTGTTCCGAAACTGAAGGTATTGTAGTGCCCGCCAATTATAACTGTCCGGGTCAACTGGTTATTTCCGGAGAAACTGCTGCTGTTGAAAAAGCCTGCGTTTCTCTGAAGGAGGCCGGAGCAAAAAGAGCGCTGATACTTCCGGTGAACGGGGCATTTCATTCACCGCTTATGCAGCCCGCACAGGACCGTTTGCAGGCAGCCATCGAAAAAACCAAATTCAGAAAGGCTAATCTGCCTGTTTATCAGAACATCACGACATACGCCGTTTCCGACCCGGATGAAATCAAGAAAAACCTGATCGCACAGCTTACCGGTCCGGTAAAATGGACGCAAACCGTTCAGAATATGATTAAAGACGGAGCAAAACAGTTTGTAGAAGTAGGACCCGGAAAAACGCTTCAGGGTTTGATCAGAAAAATTGATGCGGAAGTAATGGCTTCCTGAATCGGAACCTGATAAGGAACAAACGCGATCTCTCGCGTTTTTTTTATTTGAATGGAAAGTCACTTTTTTTCACCGGGAAAACTGCTTCTCACCGCTGAGTATTTCGTACTCGACGGTGCTCTTGCTCTTGCTGTTCCCACAAAAGTGGGGCAGGAAATGACCGTCCGGAAAGAAGAGAGCAATCAGCATATAATCAGTTGGAATGCGTTTCATCAGGGTAAAACCTGGCTGAATGTTCTGTTGAATTTCGAAACATGGAGCATTTTGGAAACCAACATTCCGGAGGCTGCAGCGTTTGTGCAAGATCTGCTTCAGGGAATTGCAAAGCGTAATCCGCGTGCTTTCCAGTCAGGCAACCGATATCATTTTACTACCAATCTTCAGTTTCCGCCGAACTTCGGCCTGGGCAGCAGTTCCACACTGATTAATAATCTCGCAGAATGGTCGGGAACCGATGCTTTTGACCTGAATAGCGAGTATCTGAAGGGTAGTGGCTATGATATTGCCGTTGCGCAGCAGAAACAGGCTATTCTTTTTCAAAATCAGCCGGAGATGATGGTGAAGCCTGTAATGTTCGAGCCGGCATTCAAGGATGATCTTATTTTCGTTCATCTCAACAGAAAGCAGGACAGCCGAAAAGGGATTGAACTGTATCGTTCCCAACGAAAGAATCCTGCACTGATTCAGGAATTTTCTGAACTGACAAACAGATTTCTGCATGCAGAAAATATCGGATCATTGGAAAATGTGATTCGCGAACATGAAGTAAAACTCTCTTCCTTTCTGGGGATTTCCGGCGTGCAGAATCAACTTTTCAGCGATTACGGGGGTGCCGTAAAAAGTCTTGGAGCCTGGGGTGGCGATTTTGTTCTCGCAACGAAAACTGAAGGCTGGGAAAATTATTTCCGTTCTCGAAATTTTCCGGAGATATTCAGTTGGGAAGAGTTAATAAAGTGATAACCAGATTGTTGTGTTTTATCGGTACTGCTGATCAATATCAGAGAATCGGTACGTAAAGTCTAATACAATTTCCGTAAATTTGAATCTCTTAGTTTTATTGTTAATAAAATCAATCGACTTTTTATATGAAACACATTAAAATCATTCAGCAACTTCACGATTTGGGAATTACCGGTTATGAGGAAGTGGTGTACAATCC
>JAEWOM010000289.1 GCA_023399675.1 Bacteroidota bacterium | reverse complement strand
AAGTTCATAAACCTCCGTTTTGTACAGGTCGGAAATAGGGGAAATGTCCACGCCGCCATCACCGTACTTGGTATAAAAACCGATGCCAAAGTCTTCCACTTTGTTGCCGGTTCCGCAGACCAGATATCCGTTGATCTGGCCGTAATAGTACAGCGTCAGCATTCTCAGTCGGCTTCTGGTATTGGCAAACGCGAGTTTTTCAGCCGGAAACTCATCGTCTTTCACGTCGAATGTTCTGTAAAGTGCTTCAAAAGGCTCATTCAGATCGACGCTTTTGGTTTTCACGTTCGGAAATTTGGCTGCCAGAAAATCCAGATGTTCCAGCGCCCGGTTCACCTGATCCTGTTTCTGCCGAATAGGCATTTCCATGGCCAGAATTTCCAGGCCGGTCATGGCGCACAGCGTACTGACCACGCCGGAATCCACACCTCCCGAAACACCGATTACATAGCCTTTTACGCCGGCTTTGTTCGCATAATCTTTTAACCAGTTTACGATATGATCAATTATTTTCTCCGTTTGCATTCAGTTTGTTTTTATTGAAATATTGCAACTTATGTACTGGCTGCAGGTTTATTTAAAAGGGCAGTCTGCCTTTTTTTAATTACTTTTGTACGCTAAAATAAGTGGTAAAAATAATGAAGTTTTTTAGAATATTTCTGTTATTGGGTGTGCTGATTTTCAGCTTTCAGTCATGTAAAAAAGAAGGTGCAGAAATTTGGAATACAGATGTAAAAGCGGAAGAAAAGCCTGTTGAGCTCATCGATATTTCTAAACAACTTTACGATCCCAATATTTCCACTGCAGATTTTAATGCTCAATATCCATGGTTTCAGGGGACGGTAACCGATGAGGCTTTTGAAGTCAGAAGAAAAAACCCGCACGAAATAAAGGTATATCAGGATGCCTTAGCGAAAATTGATCAGAAAAAACTGCAGAGCGACTTAGCGCAGCTGTTTGCGAGAGTAAAGCATTATTTCCCCAAATTCATTCAGCCGAAAGTTTACCTGTTCTCATCGAGCACGCAAATGTATCAGGAACCCATCATTTTTGATCCGCAACAGGCATTGCTTTTTATCGATATATCCAGTTTTATGGGAAGTAATGATCCCGTCTACAAAGGGATGGAAGAATTTATTAAGAAGGGCATGAACCCCGAGAATCTGCTTCCCAGAGTCTCTGAAACTGTTGCGATTTCCATTGTGCCTTTCGACAGAATTGAGCAGAAATTTCTGAATCTCATTGTTCACAGTGGCAAAGTGATGACTCTGCAGGATGCGTTTCTTCCTGCGACACCGGACCATCTTAAAATGAGTCTCACGAAAGCGCAGTATGACTGGTCTGTTGCCCATGAAGCAGAAATATGGAATTATTTTGTTGAAAATGATTTGGTTTACAGTCCGGATCCGCGTTTGGTTGAAAGATTTATTGCACCGGGACCGTTTTCGAAATTTTACACACAGGCAGACAGCGAATCCGCACCACAGGTTGGTGTTTTCACCGGATGGCAAATTGCCAGACACTTTTTTAATAAGTATCCCGATACCGATCTTCAGGAATTTGTAAAAATGAACGCACCTGATATTTTCACCAAATCGGAATACAAACCACAATAACCGATTTGTAATCCTAAGATAATTCGGTTTCAATTAAGAATAAAAAATATGAGAAAAACGCAGATTACTGTTGATGTAGAGCTGGATGAAAACCATATTCCTGAAAAAATGACCTGGAACGCAGCCGACGGTGGTGTAGAAAAACAGGAAACCAAGGCTACCATGATTTCCGTTTGGGATGACAAGAAAATGGAAGCCCTGCGCATCGATCTATGGACCAAAGACATGCCGCTCGATCAGATGAAAATGTTTATGCATCAGATATTTCTTTCGCTCGGTCAAACGTATCTGAGAGCATCCGGTGAAGAAGATGTCGCAGCGTGGATTGAGCAGATGGCAGAGGAATTTGCGATAAAATCAGCGATAAAAATGTAAAATAACGCAGGTGAGATATCTGCATTCAAAAGCAAAAAATATGAAATTCAATACGAAAGCAATCCATGGCGGTCAGCAGCACGAACCTGTTACAGGTGCTGTAAATGTACCGGTATTTTTAACGTCTACTTTTGCTCAGAAATCTCCGGGCGAACATTCCGGATACGAATATTCCCGGGCTGCAAACCCTACGCGCCAGGCACTCGAGGATGCACTTGCAAGCATAGAAAACGGTGCGCGCGGACTCGCGTTCGGTTCAGGGCTGGCAGCGATTGACTGCGTTTTGAAACTTCTGAATCCCGGCGATGAGGTGATTGCCTGTGATGATTTATACGGAGGAACCTACCGCATGTTTACGCGTCTGTTCGAAAAATATAATCTGAAATTTCACTTTGTCAATATGGACGATGTGATCGCTGTTTCAGAGAAAATCACAGAAAAAACCAGACTGATCTGGCTTGAGACGCCTACAAATCCACTGATGAAGCTTATTGACATCAAGGCCGTTTGCGATTTGGTGAAAGACAGAGATATCCTGGTAGCGGTGGACAATACTTTTGCGACACCGTATTTACAGAGACCTTTGGATATGGGTGCGGATATTGTAATGCATTCCGCAACGAAATATTTAGGCGGACACTCCGATGTGATTGCTGGTGCATTGATTACGAAAGAGAAAGAACTTGGTGAAGAACTGCACTTCATTCAGTTTGCGAGTGGAGGTATTTTGGGACCTCATGATTCCTACCTCGTACTTCGCGGTATAAAAACTTTGGCGCTGAGAATGCAGAGACATTCGGAAAACGGACAAAAAGTTGCTGAATACCTTCAAAATCATGCAAAAGTGAAAAGTGTAATTTATCCCGGCCTCGAGTCACATCCTCAGCATGTGCTTGCAAAATCGCAGATGACAAATGGTTTTGGCGGAATGGTAACTTTCACTTTTAATTCCGGAGATCCTGCAGATTCAAGAAAATTTCTGGAAAAACTGAAGGTTTTCACACTTGCGGAATCATTGGGCGGTGTCGAATCGCTTGCAAATCACCCTGCATTAATGACACACGCATCCATCCCTGCTGAAAAACGTGCAGAACTTGGTATTACGGATGACCTGGTGCGTTTAAGTGTTGGAATTGAGGATGCTGAAGATCTCATTTCCGATCTGGAACAGGCATTAGCATAAGTTATCTTGGAATTTGGAGCAGACTGTCGAAATTTTACGAGCCGGAGGAACCATCCTGTATCCAACTGATACCATTTGGGGAATTGGCTGTGATGCGACGAATACGGACGCAATTGCCAAAATTTTCGAAATAAAAAAGAGAGACAGAGCAAAATCGTTCATCGTTTTGGTAGAGTCCGAACGGCGGTTACAGCAATATGTGGACGTTCCGGAAATGGCCTGGGAAATCATGGATCTTTCAGAAAAACCGGTCACCATCGTTTACGAATCGTGCCGGAATTTGCCGCAGGAACTTCTTGCAGAGGACGGGAGCATCGCAATCCGACTGACCCAGGATGATTTCTGTAAAAAACTGATTTCAAAACTCAACAGGCCGCTGGTTTCCACGTCAGCCAATTTGAGTGGTGACAGAAATCCGATGGTTTTTTCTGATATCAGTAAAGAGATTATCAACTCAGTGGATCTGGCTGTTGATGAACGAAGATCGGAAGTATCAAAATGCGCCGGTTCGTCGGTGATAAAAATA
>JAEWOM010000073.1 GCA_023399675.1 Bacteroidota bacterium | reverse complement strand
TCGTTACATAATAATCATTAAATAATATTTGCATGTACTTAACATCAGAGAAAAAAGCGGAAATCTTCACCAAGCACGGTGGTAAAGCAGAAAACACAGGATCTGCAGAAGGACAGGTTGCACTGTTTACTTACAGAATTAACCACCTGACCGGTCACCTGAAGAAAAATCACAAAGATTACGCTACAGAAAGAGCCCTTGTAAAACTGGTAGGTAAAAGAAAAAGACTTCTTGATTACCTGAAGAACAAAGATATCGAAAGATACAGAGCTATTATTGCTGAACTTGGTTTGAGAAAATAATCTCCACCTTTTTCAAAAAATACGAAGCAACTCAGAAATGGGTTGCTATTTTGTGTTTTTAAAGTTGCTGATTTCTGTGTTTTCCGATCATTCCCAAATGAGTATTGTGAAAACCGTCCGTAAACTTGAGCCCGTAACCAAAAATTCTGTCAAAAGCGATGTGAGAAAAAAGAATAATGCCTGCAACGGTCAGATAATCAATTTCAAGAAATGTTCCTGCGAGATAACAGATTATCGCCGTGCCGAAATGATGAGCAACATTGTACATAACAGCACCAATTCTTGGGTTAACCGCATAGCCGATCATCGAAATGTCCGGGACGAAAAACAGAGCGGCGAAAATCCACCACGAATAACCGGTTTGCGAATATGCAGCCAAGCCAAGCAGAAAAAGAAACAGGTGTTCGGTTTTGAGTAAAGTTTTCATGTTTTTTTTCAATAGGTAAAGTTTCAACTGATATTGTTACAGCAACTTCCACGTACAGGTCGGCGCTCACAGATTCCCTAATTTTGCGTATCTTTGCACACGAAAATTTAAAGAGTTTAAATATTTAACACACTCAATACGGAGTGTAAAAGACAGAAAATTGTATGAGTGCTCCAGAAGCAATTATTGAAAAATTTCAATTAAAAGATGGTCGTGAAGTAACCATCGAAACAGGTCGTCTGGCAAAACAGGCCAACGGATCTGTAGTAGTAAAATGTGGCGGAACCATGCTTTTGGCAACGGTTGTAGCCAACAAAGAAGCAAACACTGGTGTTGATTTTCTTCCTTTAACAGTAGATTACAGAGAAAAATTCTACGCTGGCGGTAAAATTCCGGGAAACTTTTTCAGAAGAGAAGCAAAACCCTCTGATGACGAAGTTTTAACGATGAGACTGGTGGACAGAGTTCTTCGTCCGCTATTCCCTGAAGATTTCCACGCTGAAGTTCAGGTGATGATCTCCCTGATCTCTTACGACGAAAAAACCATGCCTGAAGCTTTGGCAGGTTTGGCAGCATCCGCAGCAATCGCGGTTACAGATATTCCGTTCAACGGACCGATGTCTGAAGTGCGTGTGGTGAGAATTGATGGTGAACTTTCTGTAAACCCTTCGATTGAGAACCTGAAAAAGGCCGACCTCGATGTAATGGTAGGAGCTACCAAAGATTCCATCGTTATGGTTGAAGGCGAAATGAAGGAAATTTCCGAACAGGAAATGCTGGAAGCCATCAAGTTCGCTCACGAAGAAATTAAAATTCAGATTGAAGCTCAGGAAAGACTGGCTGCGAGAGTTCCTGCTTCTCAAACGAAAAGAGAATATCAGCACGAAACACACGACGAAGCAATTCGCGAAAAAGTTTGGAAGGAGACGTACGATAAAGTGTACACTGCTGCGAAAACACCTTCAGCAAAAGAAGAACGTGCAGAGAAATTCAGAGAAATCCGTGAAGAATTTCTTGCTCAGTATGTAAATGATGCAGATGAACTCGAAAGAGTGACTCCGTTCGTGAAAGTATATTATCACGATGTAGAAAAAGAAGCGATGCGTCAGATGATTCTGAATGAAGGTATCCGTCTGGACGGCAGAGATTCAAAAACCATCCGTCCGATCTGGTCAGAAATCGATTATCTGCCGGGTGCGCACGGTTCAGCTATCTTCACAAGAGGTGAAACCCAGTCTTTAACTGCCGTAACTTTAGGTTCAGTAAAAGATGCCAACATGGTGGATTCAGTAGCCATCAACTATGATGAGAAATTTTTCCTTCACTATAATTTTCCGCCATTCTCAACCGGAGAAGCAAGACCTTTAAGAGGAACATCCAGAAGAGAGGTAGGTCACGGAAATCTGGCTCAGAGAGCGTTGGCCGGAATGATTCCTCACGAAAATCCGTATACCATCCGTGTTGTTTCTGATATTTTGGAATCCAACGGTTCATCATCTATGGCAACAGTTTGTGCCGGAACATTAGCGTTGATGGATGCCGGAGTTCAGATCACAAAACCGGTGTCCGGTATTGCTATGGGTCTGATTACCGATCCGAAATCCGGAAAATTCACCGTGCTTTCTGATATCTTAGGTGATGAAGACCACCTTGGAGATATGGACTTCAAAGTTACCGGTTCAGCAGACGGAATCACCGCTTGCCAAATGGATATTAAGATTCAGGGATTGACGATGGATATCATGGAGCAGGCATTGATGCAGGCAAAAGAAGGCAGACTTCACATTCTGAACGAAATTCTTAAAACCATTGACAAACCAAGAGCTGACGTGAAGCCGCATGCTCCGAAAATGGAAATCCTGGAAATTCCGAAAGAATTCATCGGTGCAGTTATCGGGCCTGGTGGAAAAGTTATTCAGCAGATGCAGAAAGACACCGATACTGTTATTGCAATTGAAGAAATCGGAGAAATCGGACGTATTGAAATTGCCGGTACCGACAGAGATAAGATCAACGATGCGATTGCGAAAATCAACGAAATTACTTTCGTACCGGTTGTAGGCGAAGTGTACAACGGTAAAGTGGTGAAAGTGATGGATTTTGGTGCGTTCGTAGCAATAGCCAAAGGAACTGAAGGGCTACTTCATATTTCTGAAATCGACTGGAAGCGAACTGAGAAAGTTCCTTACGCAGAAGGTGATCAGGTTGAAGTGAAATTCCTCGGTTACGATGACCGTAAGAAGATGAGACTTTCCAGAAAAGTACTTCTTCCGAGACCTCCGAAGCCGGAAGGAAAACCAAGACAGGACAGACCGGCAACAGGCAGGGAGCCGAATGCAGATTTCAAACCATTGAATGAATCCGAAAACACTCCGGATCAGCCAGAAGGATAAACATTAGAAGCCGCTTCATTTATTGAAGCGGTTTTTTTGTTGAGTTAACTTCTGGAGCGAAATTTTTATAGAATTTTCATCTATCGGTAAATAGCTTTTTTTTGGAACATTAATTGATTCTTTTTATCCAAAGAAATTAAATTATGAACCCTACACTTTTAAGAAGAATTTTATTGTGGGTAGCACCACTGGCAAT
>JAEWOM010000281.1 GCA_023399675.1 Bacteroidota bacterium | reverse complement strand
ACTGAAAAAAGCGCAGGACATCGGCACGATTACGATTCTGGACGAGCAGCAGTTTCTGGATTTGATTGGCAAGAAGGTGGTTTAGTGGTTTAGTTATGATATGTTTCGTTCGAATTGGCTCAAAGTCAGGAGACTTTGAGCAGTTTACAATAACATATCAATTAGAAAAAATTATCTTTGAGAAAACAGAAGTATGAAGGAAGGTTATGTAATCAGGAATCAGGAAAAACCATATTTTATTACCTGCACCATGCATATTTATTCATAAATAAATCAATAAATAAGATCCAATTTGCGCGGAGCTGCTTCTGCTAAAAAATATATGTGCTGAATATCCTCACTTCATTTTCCTTAGTTTTGTATCTCTCAAAAAACAAGCAAAAAATCATATGCGGAAACTTCTGGCATTATCGCTTTTCTTCTCTACCTTTTGGGCTTTTTCCCAAATAAAATTTCCGGCAGACCTCATTATTCACAATGCCAACATTTATACTGTGGACAACAGTTTCTCCAAAGCAGAAGCAATGGCCATTTTAAATGGTAAAATTCGTGAAGTAGGCAACAGCCAGCTGATTTTGGCCAAATACCAGTCCAAAGAAATTCAGGATTTGAAAGGTAAGACGATCGTTCCCGGACTGATCGATGCACATTGCCATTTTACAGGTTTCGCAGCCGATAAATGGAAGCTCGAACTTTGGGGAACGAAATCCTGGGAAGAAATCATTGAGAAACTTATCGTTTATTCGAAAAATGCACCCATGGAATGGCTGTATGGAAGAACCGGGGACCAAAACGACTGGCCGGTGCAGGAATTTCCGGAAAAATCTAAACTCGATTCGCTGTTTCCCGATCGTCCGGTATATCTGAAGCGCGTTGACGGTCATGCCGCAATAGCCAATCAAAAAGCCCTGGATATTGCCGGAATTACCACAGAAACCACAGTAGCAGGAGGCGACATTCTGCGGGAAAACGGCAAATTAACCGGCGTTCTCATTGATAATGCGATGCTTTTGGTGGAAAAGCATTTACCGGAAATTTCGGAAGATTTACAGCTCAAATATACCGAAGATCTGCAGGCTGAATGTTTCAGTTTTGGCCTTACATCGGTGCATGATTGCGGTATTTCTAATAAAACAGTTCAGCTAATTGAGAAAATGCAGAAACAGGGCAAACTGAACATGAACATCTTTGCACTCATCGAAAATTTGCCCGAGAATTATGATTACTGGCTCAGCAAAGGCCGATACACCAACGGTAAATTAACCGTCGGCGGTTTCAAAATTTACAGTGACGGTGCGTTGGGTTCGCGTGGCGCGTGCCTGATCCATGATTATGCAGATAAACCGGGCTGGAAAGGCTTCCTGTTGGACGAGCAAAAAAACTTTGACCATCTTGCCGAAAGAATTTCCAAAACCGATCTTCAGATGTGTGCACACGCCATTGGAGATTCGGCAAACAGCGTCATTCTGGATATTTACGGAAAGTACCTCCCTGCCGGAAATGACAAGCGGTGGAGAATTGAACACGCTCAGATTGTAGATCCTGCGGATTTTCAAAAATTTGCACAGCACAACATCATTCCATCGGTTCAGCCTACGCATGCTACATCAGATATGTACTGGGCAGAAAGCAGACTGGGAAAAGCGCGTCTCGAAAATGCGTATGCTTACCGAAAACTTTTACAGCAGAACGGATGGCTGCCGTTGGGAACTGATTTTCCGGTGGAAGCCATCAACCCGATGAACACATTTTTTGCTGCGGTTGCCAGAAAGGACGCCAAAAACTTTCCGGAAAACGGTTTCCAGAAAGAAAATGCGCTGAACAGGGAAGAAACCCTGCGCGGAATGACTATTTGGGCTGCGAATGCCGCTTTTCAGGAGAATGAACACGGGAGTCTGGAATCCGGAAAAGTGGCAGATTTCATCGTGCTGAATCACGATCTGATGACTGTAAGCGAAGATCAGATTTTGAAAACGAAGGTTTTAGAAACCTGGGTTGACGGAAAAAAACGGTATTCGGCAGCAGCAAACTGATATGGTGCGTAGGAAAATTGCTTTTATCGAATTCGACACGCACAGTGAAATTGCGGGAAATATTCTGGAACTGTCAAGAGATTCAGCGAAACTGGATTTCGACTTCTTTTTCTCACAGAAAATCGCGGATCGGCTGCAGACACGAAAGGAAGACAATGTGGTGGTTTCGGATCCTAAAACTTTGCTGAACGAACTGTCCAAACGAAGTTATTCGTTGCTGATCATCGGTACTGCTCACCGGTATTTCAGTCTCTGGAGGTCGCTCACCGAAAATTTTCCGTCTGCAGTGATAGTGCATAATAAAAATTTCGCCGCGCTGTCCTCTGCAGAAATCAAATCCCTGATTTTTAAGAATGAACCGCTGTATCGCCTCAAACTTCTGATCAAGGAAGGGCTTCTGTCTTCTCCGCAGGTTTATCAGCAAGCAAAAACATTATTTGTGCTCGATCCGGCGCTTGCCGATGAAACACATCAACATCTTCCAGTTCTTTTTCAACAGCAGGTTTCCGGAGCAAAAAAGGAGTGCATGACGGTTGTAATTCCGGGCGCAGTGGACATTCACCGACGGGATTATGAGCATATTTTCAAGAAACTGAACGCGACAAAATTTGAAAATCCACATCATTTTATCTTTCTCGGTAAAGCCGGAACGGAGATGTTGGAAAAACTGCAAAAATTGCAGAGTACTGCCGCCGCCAACAATATTTCGATTGAATTTTTTCGTGAAATGGTTCCGCAGCAGGAATTCGACCGTCTGATCAGCACGGCGGATGTGCTGTGGTGCCCGATTCAGCAGCGAACATCTTTTTTCAGTCAGGAAGAAATTTACGGCAAGACCAAAATGACCGGCAATATCGGTGATGCCGTGAAATACGGAAAGCCGGCTGTTTTTCCGGACCACTAT
>JAEWOM010000277.1 GCA_023399675.1 Bacteroidota bacterium | reverse complement strand
CTCCTACAGCAGATCGAAAGTAGCCGCTGAAAAAGCCGTTGAGCTGGGAATTTTTATAATTCTGAAGGGCCATCATACCCAAATTTTTACACCTGATGGTGAAATTCGGTATAATATAACCGGAAATGCAGGAATGGCGAAGGGCGGTTTTGGAGATTTGCTTACAGGAATCATCGCAGCACTGATGGCGCAGGGATATTCTGTTTTTCAGTCCTGTAATTTGGGGGTTTGGCTGCATGGTAAGGCTGCTGATTTTGCCGTAGAAGGTCAGCATTCAGATGAAACTATTTTACCTCAGGACCTGACTGAAGAGCTGGGTAAAGCATTTAAATTCCTGCAGAGGTCTGATTTTTGAATGAAATCCTGAAAAAATATTATGAAAAAATTATTGCTCGGCGCCGTTCTCGCAACTGCTGTATCTTGTGCTTCTGCAGACACTGCTGCCAGTGCGACCGTTATTCGCGACTGCACCGGAACGTACCTCAGAATTGATGCTAAAGATTACCTGGTCTGTAATGAATCTTTACTGAAACCTTACGCAACAAATTCCGCAGTATCGGCTTCCTATTCCAAAGTAACAGAATGTAAAGAACTTGAAGGTAAAATGGTCTGCATGATGTATCATGAAAACGAAGGAACGATCCGCATTACTTCAATCAAATAAAAAAAATCTCCCGTGAAGGAGATTTTTTCTTTTACTGCTTTATTCAGGTTTCTCATTTTCTGCCTGCGTAATCCGGTGTTTTCTGGAATTCCACATCAGATAGGCTCCTGCAATGATAAACGGTATGGATAATACCTGTCCGGTATTCAGTGCAGCAAGCTGAATAAATTCATCATCCTGCGGTTCTTTCAGGAATTCGATAAAGAATCTGATGCTCCAAAGTATGATAAAAAACAGACCGAATAACCAACCCAACTGGTATTTCTTATTCGTTTTTCTATAAAAATACCAAAGAATGAGGAAGAGAATAAAGTATCCTGCGGCTTCAAAAAGCTGGGTCGGGTATCTTGGAACGATGGGACCGTAGCTCGTGCTTTGCTGAGGGAAAAGTACGGCAAACGGCGAACCCTCAGGAGCCGGTTTACCAATGATCTCGGAATTAAAGAAATTCCCGATCCTTACAAATGCGCCACCAAGTGCCACAACAATTCCGACCCGGTCGAAAACCCAAAGTGGATTTTTTCTGATGATTTTGTAAGCGTAATAAAGCGTTGTAAGAATGACAGCAATGGTTGCACCGTGGCTTGCCAACCCGGAAAACCCGGTAAATTTAAACTCCGGTTTTGTTTGGATCGGCAGGAATACCGACCAGAAATCTTCCCGGAAAAGTTCCGGCTGGTAGAAAACCACATGTCCGATTCTCGCACCGAGAATCGTTCCTATCAGCGTCCAGGTGAAAAGGGGTTCTAGGTATTTTTGATTGACATTGTCGATTTTGAACATTTTTCCCATCAAAAAATAGCCAAGGCCGAATGCAAGAATGAACATCAGGCTGTAATAATGCAGCGTGATCGGTCCTAGTTCTAACCCTGTTGAGGGATCCCATGTAAAATACAAAATGGTCTGCAGCATAAAATCTGTTTTTCTGTTTAGTTACGTCGTTTTTTTCGGTGGCACCGGATCATTGCCTTCACCTCCCCACGGATGGCAGCGCAAAATCCGTCTGATTCCCAGGCTTAGCCCGCGAAAAATACCATGCGTTTGCAGCGCTTCAATCATATAATGCGAACACGTCGGGTGAAACCGGCAGTTGCTTCCCATCCACGGAGAGATGAACATCTGGTAAAACCGGATGATTAAAATTAAAGGAAGGGTCAATATGCGGCCGGCACTTGCTTTCAAACGCTGCAAAATTAATATAATAATTGGTAAATTTGATGACCAAAAGTTCTTATCATGAAAATAGGTTATGCCAAATGGACGATGAACACAACCCTGATTCTCGGAATTTTGTGGTTGCTTGTTGGTGCCTTCAGATTTTATGAATATTTGGTGACTGGTGAGGCCGAATGGTACAACGTGATCTTTATGTTTCTGGGTCCGTTCTATTTAGGTCAGTATTTCTTCCAGAAAGGAAGGAAATATGTGACCTTTGATGACAGTCACATTCAAATTAATGGTTACCTGCCTAAATTGATCTGGCTTACAGATCTTCACGAAGTACGTTACGATGGTGCTGATTATCAATTCATTTCGAAAACCGGAAAGAAAATCATTATCAATAAAGAAAGCCTTGATGAGAAAATGGTCGAAGAATTCGACAACAAATTCTATCATTTAAAGGAAAAACTTGAAAGCAGGGCAGCCCCGAAAGTTTCGCATTCACATTCTTCCTAAATTCCAAAGCGTTAACAATTGAACAGTCACACCCCTTTAGCGGAAAAACTGAGGCCTAAAACGCTGGATGATGTTCTGGGACAGGAACATATGACGGGAGAGCACGGGACTGTGCGAAAAATGCTGCAGCATGGAAACCTGAATTCCCTGATTTTTTGGGGTCCGCCCGGAACCGGGAAAACAACACTGGCGGAAATCATTTCGGAACAGTCCGGCAGGAAATTCTTCAAGCTTTCGGCTGTATCCAGTGGTGTAAAGGAGGTAAGAGAGGTTATTGATGACGCCAAGAAACAGAATTTATTCTCGGGAAAACCTCCAATTCTTTTCATAGACGAAATTCACCGTTTTAACAAATCGCAGCAGGATTCGCTGCTTCATGCAGTGGAAAAAGGCTGGATCGTACTCATTGGTGCTACAACAGAGAATCCGAGTTTCGAAGTAGTATCGGCCTTGCTCTCACGTTCGCAGGTCTATGTGCTCAAATCGCTGTCCTATGAAAAACTGGAAGAACTTACCGATATCGCAATCGCCCGATTTAATGAGGAAGCCGGAACGGATTTCTCCGTTGCTGAGAAGGAAGCACTGATACAGTATTCAGGAGGTGATGCAAGAAAACTGATCAATTCCGTTGAACTGGTTCTGAACCAGTTCAGCGATGAAAATTCCAGGAAAATTACCAATGAAGATGTGCTGGGTGTGCTGCAAGAAAACATGGCGCTCTATGATAAAAACGGAGAGCAGCACTACGATATTATTTCAGCATTCATCAAATCCATGCGCGGATCCGATCCGAATGCCGCGGTCTACTGGCTGGCAAGAATGCTGGCAGGAGGCGAGGATATCAAATTTATTGCCCGCAGAATGGTGATTCTGGCTTCGGAAGACATCGGCCTCGCCAATCCGAATGCTTTGGTTGTTGCGAACAGCTGTTTTCAGGCGATAAATGCAATAGGAAACCCGGAAGCGCGCATTATCTTAAGTGAAACTGCGGTCTATCTGGCTGTATCTCCGAAGTCTAATTCCACATATCTTGCGATCAATGAAGCGATGGATCTCGTGAAAAGAACAGGAAATCTCGCAGTGCCTTTGCATCTCCGCAATGCTCCGACAAAACTGATGAAAGATCTGGATTACGGAAAAGATTACGAGTATGCCCATGCACACAAAGGAAATTTTGTAAACCTTGAGTTTTTGCCGGAAGAAATTCGTGGGACAGTGCTGTATCATCCCGGTGACAACACAACCGAACGAAAAATCAGGGAAGAACAGGAGAAGAAGTGGAAAGGAAAATATTCGCAATAAAAAAAGTGCTTTGAAAAAAGCACTTTTTTAATTTTTTAGAACTGCTGATATTAATGACCGACAACTCTTTTTGATTCCGCAGAAGAAACCGTATCGATTGCTACATGCTTCTTGCCGTTTTTGTCAATCAGTCTGCTGTAGAGCAGCGCTTCACCTAAGATGATCAGGGAAGTATCAGTGAACGTACGACCGTCAACAATAACCGGATTGTTTGCTGCCAGTTTGTATTCTTCGTTTAAAGACTGCAGGATCATTTTATCGTAGTAATTCTCCTTTACTTTAACGTTGTAGATGCCTTCAGAAGCAAATGTTTTGAAAGCAGCCATGTCAGCAGGAATATTTCCTTTAACATTCTGTACAGACGCAATATTGGAGTTGCTGCTGGTTTTTGTCCAGCTGGCAGGCGCAATCATACCGTCTACCAAAACAAGAGGCTGTTTCTTGGAAGCTTGCCCGAACATCATACCGGAAGCAGCAATCACGAAAATGTAAAGTATTTTTTTCATTTGATTTATTTTAGATAACCGTACAAATATATAGAAATTCGTTTGTAATTCATAAAATTTCAATAAATTTAATGATCAGTTGCCGAAATAAGTCATTGGTTCACCCAGTTGCTGTTGATAAGGTCCATTAGAAAATCCGGACACGGTATGGGTTTACCGGTTACGGCATCAAGAAAAAAGAGGGTTGTATCCGCTTCAGTGATCTTTTCATTTTTGCTGTTGAAAATTTCATATTCGAAGAAAATGCGGACGCCGGGTTTTTTTACAATCGAGGTGTGAACTGTCAGAAGTTCGTCATAAAACGCAGGTTTCAGATACCGGATTTTAAATTCGGAAACCGGTAGAAAAATTCCCCTCTTTTCAATCTCATCATAAGGCATTCCGATGCTGCGGAAAAGTTCGACTCTACCGACTTCAAAGTA
>JAEWOM010000155.1 GCA_023399675.1 Bacteroidota bacterium | reverse complement strand
CCGTAGGAGCAAGCGGTATGGGCTGCCCCAGCATCGGAATTTATTCGTACGAACTGTACACAGAATATGACGTGGATACCATTGTGCGAATAGGCACCTGTGGAGGATATACTGACGAACTGAATCTTTTTGATCTGATCAATGTAAAAGCTGCTGCCAGCGAATCGACCTATGCAAAATATGCGTGGGAGTTTGATGAGGAAATTATCGAACAGCAGGGGGAGATGTTCAATCTGCTTGAAGAAGCGGCAAAGGAACTGAACATGAAAACGATTTCAGCCAATATTCACAGCAGTGATATTTTCTACCGTAAAACACCCGGAACACCTGCCGTTGCAGAAAAATATCAGTGTCCGGCTGTGGAGATGGAAGCTTTTGCGCTGTTTGCCAATGCGAGGTATCTGAAGAAAAACGCTGCCTGTATCCTCACCGTTTCCGATATTATACCAACCGGTGAGCAGATTTCTGCGGATCAGCGAGAACGCGCGGTACGCCAGATGATGGAAGTCGCTCTTGAAGCAGCAATTAAACTATAGCAAAAGTCAGTCGGGCTTTTCGTTCTGCTCATCTAAAAGGTGCCCGAAATACGTCCGCTTTGTTTCGAGATAGCTGCTGCTCTGGTCGTTAGGAGCTATGAGTAGCGGAATTCTACTATGAAGTTTTATCGGGCTGTCTGTAACGAATTTGAGTTTCTGCGGATTGTTGGTCATCAGATTAATTTCGCGAACACCGAGAAACTGCAGAATTTCTATGGCTACAGCAAAATCTCTGTCGTCTGCTGGTAGTCCGAGTTCGAGGTTTGCAGCAACAGTATCGAGACCCTTTTCCTGCAATGCGTATGCTTTAAGCTTATTGATGATTCCGATATTGCGGCCTTCCTGCCTCAGGTAAATAATAATGCCTCCGTTTTTTTGCATGAACTGCATTGCGGCATCCAATTGTTGCCCGCATTCGCATTTCATGGAATGGAACACCTCACCGGTAATGCATTCCGAATGAAATCGGACGTTCACCACCGAATCCAGGTTGGTGTTTTCGGCGATCAGCGCGATATGAGGCATCCAGTTTTTCTCGTCCTCAGAAAATGCAATCATGCGAAAGGTACCGTATTCCGTTGGAACATTGGCTTCAGCCTGTTTTTTCATCAGGTAAAATTTGGGTGGGGCAGGTTATTGCAGACCATTCTGCGCGAATTCTGATTCCAGAATCGTCATATTGGTCTTAATCCTTACAAGATAGCGATTCATCACTTCATCCTGGTCCGGAGTTAGTTTTTTGCGGAAATGCTGCAGTTTTTTGTATGATTCCTCAACTGCTTTTACAGAGCGTTCTTTGCCACGGATATTAAAGTTTTCGATGGCGTAGATATAATTGTTGAGATTTATCTTAAGATTATCCACTTCCTTATCCACAGACTTGTGCCCAAACACCGGAAATGATGAGGAAAGATTAGTAATTTCGGCTGCGTTGGTGTTTTTCCTGAATGTTTCGTAATATTTTTCACGTATTGTCGTGGCATTTCCTCCTTCGCCGAAAGAGGTGACCAGCGGTGTGGTATTGCCTTTTTCAGCCATGCATGACAGCAGGAAGGATGTGAAAAAAAGTAAAATTATTCCTGATCTAAACATTTTTCGATTTTTGATATAGTACAGGATTCAGACTTTCATCATTGTACATCTTCATCTGTTTGTAAGTCTTCATCCTGACGATACCGCTCTCAATGTCTGCAAGCAACTGATCTATTGAAGAGCTGAGGTCCTGCTGCTGTTCCAGGAGAACAGCGAGCTTCTCTCCGCAGTTTTTTCTGTGTTCATGTGTTGCGCTTTGCCGCTCTGCTTCAAGTTGCATGTGATAAATCTTCAGTGCCAGAATCGAAAATCTGTCCACAGCCCAAGCCGGTGTTTCGGTGTTGATGCGGGCATTTTCGGACGGAATTACATTTTGATACTTCTGAAGAAACCAACTGTCGATGAACTCTACAAGATCTGTTCTTTTCTGGTTGGACGCGTCTATACGTCTCTTAAGAATCAATGCTTCTTCTGCATTGATATTCTCATCGCGAATTAAATCTTCCAGATGCCATTGAACGGTATCAATCCAGCTCTTGGCATACAAAAGATGTTCCAAACTGCCTTGCTCATAAGGTTCAGGCATCGGTGTATCTACATGATCTTTATCATGATAGTCCGCTATGGATTCGTTGAAGATAGCCCAGGCTTTCTGCGTAAAAGACATGCCGATCGGTTTAGTTTTTCGGCGTGTCGTTCGGCGTATTCGGTTTCGCTTCGTCTTCTTTTACGGCATCCTTGAACTCCTTAATTCCGGAGCCTACACCGCGCATCAGTTCAGGGATTTTCTTAGCCCCGAAAAGAAGAACTACAAGAAGAACTACTACAAGAATATGCTGCCACGAAAGGGCAAGTATGGTAAGTGTTTCCATTTCAAATGCTTTTTGCAAATTTAGGTAATTTTTAATTCACCCAACCCATCGGATCAACAGGCGTTGTCCCGTTCCAGATTTGGAAATCCAGGGTATAGGTACCGTCGAAGTCTTCTGCAACAATCCCCACTGTTGTACCTGCAGAAACTGACTGGTTTTTACTAACCGACGTGGATGCCAGGTTGGAATAGATGGTAAAATAGCTGCCGTGTTTTACGATCACAGTTCTCGTTCCGTCGCCTGTTGCCGTTACACTCGTTACAACGCCGGCGAATACACATTTGGCAGCAGTTCCGCGGGATACAGCAATCTTGATTCCGTTATTTTCTTCGGTAATGTTTTTGAAAACCGGATGTGGCTGACGGCCAAATCGGTGCGTAATAGTCCCGAATGCCGGCATCTGAATCCTTCCTCTGTTCGAAGAGAAACTGCTTCCTGCATCAGCGGTCACCCCGTAGTTGGTCAGTGCTTTGGATTCTGCCGCTTTCTTCTCCGCTTCTTTTTTTCTGGCCAGCTCGGCCTCTGCAGCTTTGGCAGCAGCCAGCTTTTCGTTGGCAGCTTTTGCTTTTGCAGCAGCTTCTGCCGCTTCTTTCGCAGCAGCAACACGTCTTGCTTCATCGCGGGCATTGGCTTCTGCTTTTGCAGCATCTTCAGCCCGTTTTCTTTCTTCCGCTTCTTTCTTAGCAAGCAGTTCAGCAGCTTTACGTGCTTCTGTTTCCGCGCGTTGGCGTTCTTTTTCGAGCGCTTCTGCACGAGCACGGTTTTCCGCGTCGATTCTGGCTTTTTCTCTGGCTGCCGCCTCCTTCGCGAGTCTTATTTTTTCTTCTTCTGCTTTTTTCCGTGCCGCTTCGTTTGCTTTGGCTATTCTGATTTCTTCAGCAATAATAGAACGTATTTGGCCTTCCAATTGCTTACTTTGGGTTTGCTTCTGTTTTAATTCTGCAGTAAGCTGAGATTCATTTTTCTTAAATTCCTGCAGCAGCTTCTCCTTTTGCGATTTCTCGGCTGCAATGGTCGTAAGTTCTTTCTGCTGATTGCCCAGCAGGATGTTTTTCTGATCAACAGATTTTTCTCTTTCACCAACTGAACGTCTCAGCGTTTCAGCGGCTGCACTGATTTCAGCAGCTTTTCTTTCCTGATAATCGGAA
Source organism: Bacteroidota bacterium (assembly GCA_023399675.1). GTDB lineage: Bacteria > Bacteroidota > Bacteroidia > Flavobacteriales > Weeksellaceae > JAEWOS01. The sequence continues at coordinate 896 of JAEWOM010000155.1, read as the reverse complement.
TACTGCTTCAGATACTGAACACGACGAATAGCTTCACCTAAGCTTTTTGAAGAAAGGATGAATGTCACTTTGTTCTGTAATCCCTTGTTTTTATAGGCATTCACCAAAACTTTTGCGTAATTCTGGCGCACAACTGTCAGCTCTTTTTTCTGACGGTTTATTTCCAGCTGACGAAGATAGATGTCATCTTCAATCAGCCTTTTTTCTTTCTGGGTGTTGACGTACATTTTCTCCCGAAGCTCAATTTTTTTATTGACGCCGTCGAGATATGCAATAGAAAGTTTGGATTCATTACGCGATTTGGCCAGTTCCTCGTTGATTTTTTTGATTTGGTTCTTGAGGTCAGCGTTTTGCTTCTGTAAAGCTTCCTTATTTTTTTGTCCAAAAGAAATTCCGAACAAGATGAGCGCAAGGCCTAAAATTAGTTTTTTGATCATCTAAATTTCTATTTTCGTGTAATTTGCGGGAACGTTAAATGGTGTCTGCATTTTAGAACTCTCAAATTTCGTGTTTTCTAAAGAAATTGTCGCCGGTTTACTGCCCTTTATAATTATTTTAACATTTTTTGGCATTCGGTAGTTTGCGAATGGGGTCCAGTTCGCATAGTCTACTTCAAGTCTGTCAGCAGAATTGATGTCCTGCAGCCGCACACTCATCAAATCGTAGGAGTTGGAGTAGGTAAATTCTATGCTGTATTCGCGTGACTGATCTTCGTTTTCGAATTTTTGATTGTTGATGGACGACATCTGGTAACCATCGCGGTTTTTCGTAATTCTGAAATTGCTGCTGTTCACTTTTACAAAAGTTCTGCCGGTCAGCAGTTTTTCCAGCGCCCGGTAATCGATGAAATTGGAATTCAGCAGATTGTAGAGGTAACCGAAATCCGAGTCGATGTA
>JAEWOM010000255.1 GCA_023399675.1 Bacteroidota bacterium | reverse complement strand
CGATTACACTGTTCAGGAAGGCAATATCAACAATATCGCTACCACTGCAGATGCCGACAAAACCTGGAAGATCGTGGCTTCCGGAAACAATGCAGGATATTCCACCTGCGTGAAAATCCGGCCGGGTTCCCGTGGAAAGGAAATTCTTGCTATTGGCGACCGGCATATTTCTTATTCCGAAGATTTTGGAAAATCGTGGAAGGTTCTTTCAAACGCAAAAGGATTTTATGTCTGCGAATGGAAGGACCGCAACACGGTGATCCTGGCCGGAAAAGACAAAATCGTCAGGATGGATTTCGGAAAATAGCAGTGTTTTTTCATTCTGCTGCTCGTTTTTTAATGCGTATTTTTGCAGCATGAATAAGTCATTCATCGATAAATACAATATTCCTGGTCCGCGGTATACATCCTATCCAACAGTTCCTTTTTGGGACGAAGCAGCATTTACCGCCGAACAATGGGAGCAGTCCGTTATTCGGGCCTTTAATGAAAGCAATGAAAGCGAGGGTGTTTCCATTTATATTCATCTGCCTTTCTGTGAAGCGTTGTGTACGTTTTGCGCGTGTCATAAGCGTATTACCAAACAGCATTCCGTAGAAACGCCGTATCTGGAATCAGTTTTGAAAGAATGGGACCTGTACCTGAACCTTTTTAACGGTACGAAACCGAAAATTAAGGAGCTGCATTTGGGAGGTGGTACGCCAACTTTTTTTTCACCACAAAATCTGAAAATTTTGCTGGAAGGAATATTCTGCAAAGCAGAAATTGCGGATGAACCCGAATTTTCATTTGAGGGACATCCGAACAATACCTCAAAAGAACATCTTCAGGTTCTGTTCGATCTCGGATTTACACGATGCAGCTTTGGCGTACAGGATTACGATTTCGAAGTGCAGAAAGCGATTAACAGAATTCAGCCGTTCGAAAATGTGGAAAAAGTTACCGAATGGGCGCGCGAAATCGGTTATAAAAGTATTTCGCATGACCTCGTTTTCGGACTGCCGCATCACACGTGGGATAAAATGGAGCATACCATCCGCCGCACGATGGAACTGAAACCGGACCGGCTTGCTTTTTACTCTTATGCGCACGTTCCGTGGATTAAAGGAGTCGGGCAGCGTGGTTTTGATGAAAATGATTTGCCAAGCGGCGAGGAAAAACGAAGACTCTACGAAAACGGCAAGCAACTGCTCGAAGAACTCGGATATAGGGAAGTAGGAATGGATCATTTTTCGTTGGAACACGATGATCTCTACAAATCGATGGTGAACGGAAAAATCCACCGAAATTTCATGGGATACTCGTCGAGCAAAACGCTGTTGATGATCGGTCTGGGAATGAGCGCTATTTCCGATTCATGGTATGGCTTTGCACAGAATGAAAAATCTGTAGAAGATTATCAGAAAAGGGTGGAAGAAGGTAAAATTCCGGTGTTCCGGGGTCATATGCTCAACGACGAAGATCTGATCATCAGACAGCATATTCTGAATCTGATGTGCCGGTTGGAAACTTCCTGGGATGCGCAGAATTACTTTCCTGAAATCGAAAATTCCATTGAAAAACTGAAGGAAATGGAAGAAGACGGACTCGTGGAAATTTCGGAAAACTGTATCAAAATAACCGAAAAGGGCAGGGCGTTTACGAGAAATGTCGCCATGACTTTTGATCTGCGCATGCTGCGCAACAAACCCGAAACCAGAATTTTCTCAATGACGGTGTAGCAGTAGCTGACGCACTTTCAGATTGTTCGGTTGTTTAAAAGCTAAAATTTTGTTAATTTTTTTAAGCTTTATTCACTATATTTGCCGACTGAATTTTAACCTAGACATCACATGCAAGGAAAAGGATTTATTACGCTGGTTGCCGTAATCCTCGGGTTGATATGCCTTAATGAACTGCTGCCAAGCTGGTATGCAGCGAAAATAGAAAAACAGGCCACTGCCGTTGCCGGCAAAGATCCGGTAAAATACCAGAAGGAAATGGCACGTCTGTCGAAAGATACGCTGAATCTTGGTTTTACGAAGCTTTACTACACCAAAGCGAAGGACAAAGAGATGAAACTGGGTCTGGACCTGAAAGGGGGGATCAATGTTTTGCTGGAAATCAATCAGCGTGACCTGGTGAACAACCTGACCAATTTCTCCACGAATCCGGTCCTGATTGAAGCGCTGAACCGTACAGATGAGGTTCAGAAAAACTCAACCGGAACCTATATCGATAACTTTTTCGATCAGTTTGCTATTGTAAACAGAGAGAAAGGAACCAATCTGAAACTTGCAGATCCGGAAATTTTTGGTAACACCAATCTTTCCGAAATCAAATACAACAGTACGGATGATGATGTTAAAAGAATTGTGCGTGACCGTATTGAGCTTTCTACGGGTACTGCTTTTGAGGTAATCCGTACGCGTATTGACAAAATGGGTGTAACGCAGCCAAACGTGCAGCGTGTACCCGGAACCGGCAGAATTTCTGTGGAAATGCCCGGTGTGAAAGATATTGACCGTGTGAAAAAGATGCTTCAGACATCGGCAAAACTCCAGTTTTGGGAAGTTCAGCAGATCAATGAAGTAATGCCATACTACCAGGAATTAGCGAAAGCAGTACAGATCAAAGGTGATTCCATCGGTGTACCGAAAACCACCAACTTCCTGAAACTGCTAGGTGTTGATGTTCCTTACCAAAAATTCGGGCAGGGTTCCGTTAAACTTTCAGATACTGCTACGGTTAACAGGATTCTGAACAGTGATGTTGCTAAAAATCTCAGACCGACAAACCTGAAGTATTCTCAGTTTATGTGGGGTTACAAACCGGAATCGTCAGATCCGGATAACCTCGTGATGTACGTTACGAAAGGAAATGCAAGCCAGAAAGCGCCTGTAGACGGTGCTGTGGAAACGGCTGCAATTACCTATGACCAGCTTGGCCGTGTGGAAGTTTCTATGCAGATGGATTCTCAGGGAGCTAAGGACTGGAGAATTATGACGGAGAAAAATGTCGGTAAGCCGGTAGCTGTTTCTTTGGATAATCTTGTTTATTCAGCACCAAACGTTAACGAAGCAATTCCGAACGGAAGTACAAGAATTTCCGGAAACTTTACACAACAGGAAGCACAGGATCTCGTAGATGTTCTCGGAGCAGGTAAACTTCCGGCCAGTGCAAAAATTGTGCAGGCAGAAGTCGTAGGACCTTCATTAGGAGCTGCGTCGGTACAGTCGGGGATGTATTCTTTTATAATTGCATTTGCCATTATCATCATCTACATGATTTTTTATTATGGGGGAGCCGGTATTTACGCGGTAATCACCATGATCATCAACCTATTTTACATCTTCGGAATTATGGATTCCCTGGATGCTACGCTGACACTTCCGGGTATTGCCGGTATTGTCCTTACGATGGGTATGGCGGTGGATGCCAATGTAATTATTTATGAGCGGACCAAGGAAGAACTCTTCAAAGGCAAAGCATTAAGACAGGCGTACGAGGATGGTTTTAAACATGCACTTTCGGCAATTATCGACGGACATGTTACCACGCTTTTAACTGCTGCTGTACTTTATTTTTTCGGAACGGGGCCAATCAAAGGTTTCGCAGTAACACTGGGTATCGGTATCCTGATGACACTGTTTACCTCTGTATTGCTGTCCAGAGTGATGATTTTTAACAGACTCGGCAAAGGTAAAGGCCTTTCCGTATGGACGCCGATTACCAAAAACTGGTTCAGAAATGTTTGGATCGCATTTATTGAAAAAAGAAAATTCGCCTATATATTTTCTGCAATTTTAACAGCAGTCTGCCTGTTTTCCATTTTTACGAACGGATTTAAGCTCGGTGTTGACTTCAAAGGAGGAAGAAATTATGTCATTAAATTCGACAGACCTGTGGATGCGGGCAAAGCAGAACAGAGTATTATGCAGGCAATTGCTGCTTCCGGTGACAGGGAAAGCAGTGTGGATGTTAAAACTTTCGGTAGCGATAATCAGCTTAAAATAACAACCGATTACAAAATTGGTGACGAATCTCTGGAAGCCGATCAGGATGTTGAATTGAAACTTTTTGAAGGTGTTAAAGAGCATCTTCCGCAAAATCCAACATTGGCAAGTTTTAAAAATCCGGATACGGATAACTACGGAATTGTTTCATCAACAAAGGTAGGACCTACTGTTGCAGATGATATCCAGAAAGGCGGTATGCTTGCTGTTGGGATCGCACTGTTGGGAATTTTCATCTATATTCTTCTCCGTTTCAGCAAATGGCAGTTCTCGCTGGGTGCTGTTGCAGCCCTGTTCCACGATACAATCATTGTACTGGGAGCTTATTCACTGTTGAAAAACGTGATGCCTTTCAATATGGAAATTAACCAAGATTTTATTGCAGCGATACTTACCGTAATGGGTTATTCCATCAACGATACCGTGATTGTATTCGACAGAATCCGGGAATATCTGCGCGAACGTAAATCAGTTACACTCGCCGGACTGTTTAATGATGCGATTTCCAGTACCCTGGGAAGAACATTCAACACGTCCATGACTACGCTTCTCGTTCTGGTTGCAATCTTCGTTTTCGGTGGTGAAAACCTTAGAGGCTTCATATTCGCGATGTTGCTGGGTATTGGTTTCGGTACCTATTCATCCATCTTTATCGCTTCGGCAATCTCTTATGATTTACTGAATAAAAGCTCGAAAGAGGAAGAAGGGGAGACCATTTCTTACGATACAAAGAAAAAGAAACGATAGTTTCTAAAGAACTGTGATACCAAAGCCCGGCTAATTGCCGGGCTTTGTTTATTATTATAAAATTGAGTGTTAATCAGATCGCTGTATCCGGTTCCTGAAGCCTTTTTGTTTTTGGGTTCAGTAATCAGAAATCTTAAGTTTGTAACTGGTTGTGCATTTGTAGATTTGAATTAGGTCGATAAGTGTTAATGCCTTTGCTTCCCTTTAATTCAGGTCATTTCTCTAAATTCTTTGCTTTCCTTTGCGTTAAAATAAACGCAAGGTTATACAAAAAAATCAAACAGTGAAAATATTAAGTGTTAAACAAAGACTCTTCGTTTGTTAAGGAAATATTGGAAAAACGTTTTCGACTGAATAACTTTTTATGCTAAATGCAGAACAGGTTGTTTTTAGAATGATATCAGGCCGAATGACACTGCATAATTTTCATCAAAATTACCGGTGCGGTAATGGCCGAGTCTGTAATGGAAGCCGATGCTGTAGGCAGTTCCGAGAAAGTTTCTCCAGATCACACCTGTTTCCTGATAAAGGTTGGTAAGCGGCCTGAAACTGAACTGATGGTCCTGCGGATTTTTAAAATCTCCAATCGCTGCGGAGTACTTTAATTCCACCCTGGAAAATCTTTTTCCAATCGTCTTAAAGGTAAAAGGCAGATACTGCGTGAAATGCATTCCGACGAATTTGTCAGTATAAAACGTACCGGCAGGCATTGTATAGAACGAGAAAGAGGATTCCAGATTCAGCCTGCTGAGAAACTTGGTCGATAAACCGTCTGCCAGTCCGGCAATTTCAAAGTTTTTCCATATCGGCGCCGTGTTGGAAGATAAACCTCCGTAAAGTTTCAGATTGGAGGTTCCGGCCTTCGTACGAAACTGATGTTCTGCAAGTGCTTCTGCACGCGTATACCTCAAATTGGCATCAAAAGCTTCCATACCATGTTCGAGATTCAGAAAGAATTTCGGATAACCGGTTTCCAGAGTGAATTTTCCGGAAGGAGTCATGATGTTCCGGTCTTTCGGCGCATATTTCAAAAGCAGCGAAGTTTTGAAATCGCGGTAATCATTGGGCTGGTTTCGAAATTGATAGTTGAAAACTGCATGCTGCTGCTGGTATTGGGCACCCAATTTTACGGTCAGGCTGTTCGTTGCATCATATTCCCAGGAAA
>JAEWOM010000077.1 GCA_023399675.1 Bacteroidota bacterium | reverse complement strand
CCGACCGAAAAAGAACAGCTGGAAATCTTCAAAGCTAAAGAAAAAGCGCAGAAGCAATTGAATAAAGCTGCTGCTAAAACTGAAAAAAAGAAAAGCATTGCAGTAGCAAAATAATTTCTTCAACAGTAACTACATAAGAACCGTTTCAGAAATGAAGCGGTTTTTTGTATTTTAGTGACATCTAAGAAAAATTTATGGCAGCAAACTTTGAAGACAGTTTCCGTGTAACCGGGAAAATTTCGTTAAAAGATTTTGAAACTTCCTATAAGGGAAAAATAGATAAAGCCACGGCTGCAGAGATGCTGAAGCGTGAAAAAGAAGACCTGTATAAGCTGCAGGAAACACTGTATGCAGACGGCAGCCAGTCGCTGCTGATTATTCTGCAGGCGATGGACGCAGCGGGAAAAGACTCTTTAATTGAGCACGTTTTCGGCGGGGTAAATCCACAGGGCTGCGAAGTAACGAGCTTCAAAACACCGAGTTCCAAAGAATACCGTCATGATTTCCTGTGGAGACATTTTATCGCACTGCCCGAAAAAGGCAAGATCGGAATATTCAACAGGAGCCATTACGAGAGTGTATTGGTCTGCAAAGTTCATCCGGAGTATAACCTGAATGAAAAAGTATGGGAATCGGTGGAGGATTTTGACCAGAAATTTTGGGAACAGCGCTACGAAAGCATCCGCAATTTTGAAAAACACATCGCTTCGAACGGTACTAAAATAGTGAAGATTTTCCTGCATGTTTCCAAAGATGAACAGAAAGAGCGTTTTCTGGATCGCATCAATGAGGAAGACAAAAACTGGAAATTTTCTATGGGAGACATGGCGGAACGCAAGCTGTGGCAAGAATACCAGCAAGCCTACGAAGAAGCCATTAACGAAACAGCTACAGAACATGCGCCATGGTTTATTATCCCTGCAGACCAGAAGTGGATTGCCCGGGTTGCAGCCATACAAATCATCATCGATGCTCTCGAAGAAATGAACCTGAAATTTCCGGAACTTCCTGATGCTGAGAAAGCCATGCTTGATGACGCGAAAAGAATGCTGGAAAACGGTGAATAAAAAGAGGGTCCGCAATGCGGACCCTTATTCGTTTTAGAAATACGGAAAACCTGTAAGCCGGATTCTGTGTCCCGAAGATTCGGGATGCCTGTTATTTATCTGCGTCTTACATTGCTGCAAAACTTTAGCTGTTTACCCCTCGACATTGGACGAGCCGCCCTTGATTGCCGATATACTTAACATTGCACCGCATAGAGTTTACCTGTTTTCACTACAGCCGAACTGTACATTCTTTCTGTTGCACTGGTCCTGATCTCTCAACCGGCGGAAGTTATCCGCTATGCTGCTCTGTGGTGTCCGGACTTTCCTACCCCGCTCAAAACGGAATCAACAGGCCAGTTTTCCGGTTGCAAAAATACAAAAAACCAAACTGACCGAAGAATTTGATAAACGGCACATGAGAATTGAACTGATTCTGGTCTTTATTGAAAGTGAGCAGAAAGACCGTACTGCGCCCCGGATTGAAGTGGTTACCCCACAATACGCGCCGCCTTATGCGGCTGCACGAGGAGTAAAAGCGGAAAGCCGGAAATGTGCGCCAAAATAATTATCTTCGCTGCAAACGCAAAAAGAGGTCCGGAAAGTTGAGTGCCAAAGAAAAAGAGTTCGCAAAACTGATTAAGGATAACCAGGGATTGGTGATCAAAGTTTCCCGTCTTTATACCAATTCGCGTGAAGATGAGGAAGATCTGTTCCAGGAAATTGTGCTGCAGCTGTGGCGCAGCTACGACACGTTTAAAGGGGACAGCAAAATAACCACCTGGATGTACCGTGTTGCACTGAATACCGCTATTACCTTTTTCCGAAAAAAAACCAGAGCTCCGCAAACCGACGAGCTGATGGATTACCACCACCGGACTTACCTTGAAGATGATGATGAAAAGCAGCAGCAGGTTTCGCTGTTGTACAAAGTAGTGAAAATGCTGCCGAATGTAGAACGGGCAATTGTGACGATGTATCTGGACGATCTGCCTTATCGCGATATTGCTGAAAACCTCGGGATTACTGAAGTAAACGCTCGCGTAAAAATGAACCGTCTGAAGAAAACCCTAAAAGAACTGATGGAAAAACATGCCTGATTTTGATATAGATAACCTGAAAAAAACGTGGCAGGAACAGGAACTGCCGCCAAAATATGACAACAGCGCCATACTGGAGATGCTGAATAAAAGATCGCGCAACTATGTGAAACTTATTTTTTGGATCAGTGTGGCAGAATTCCTGTTCTTTCTTGCACTCACTGTTTTTTACATTTCCGGAAGTGAAGACACGAACAGTTTCATCAATATCCTGAGCAGACTTGGCGTGGTGATAACGCCAAAAATAGAAATGGATTTCGCACATCTGTTTTTCGCACTGAAGATCATCAGCTTGCTCGTAACAGCTTATTTTATCGTTAAATTCTTTTTAGCGTACAGAAAAATTAATGTAGAATCACATTTGAGAAAACTCATCAGCCAGATTATCAGTTTCAGAAAAGTGGTCAATCTGTTTATCGTAACGAATATCGTGCTGCTGGTGTTTTTCACGGTGCTTCTTACCGTATTCGTCTTTCACACGCTTTCCACGCAGAATATCCATTTGGACGGCCCGACCCTTACCGGTTTTGTAGTGGGAATCTTATTCAGTACAACACTCTGCATTATATTGGTGTGGGCTTACTACCGTGTTGTTTACGGAATCATCTTGAGAAGACTCGGGAAAGATCTGAAACAGCTGCAGGAACTTAATGCAAATTCAGAAAACTAAATATTTAGTTTTACTTAGAGTTCCTTTCTGAGACGCGCTACCGGAATATTGAGCTGCTCCCGGTATTTGGCAATGGTTCTTCGGGCGATGTTATAGCCTTTTTCTTTCAGAATTCCAACAAGCGCATCATCTGTATATGGTTTCCGCTTATTTTCGAGGTTAATTGCGTCCTGCAGATGCTGTTTTATTTCTTTTGTAGATACTTCTTCCCCGTCATCATTGGTAAGAGAATCGGAAAAAAGATCTTTCAGGTAAATAATTCCATTCGGCGTATCAGCATATTTGCTTTTTACCACCCTCGAAATCGTAGAGATATCAAAACCGGTAATATCTGCAACATCTTTCAGGATCATGGGTTTTAACGACTTATCGTCGCCAGTGATGAAATATTCTTTCTGCAGTTTTACAATCGCTGTAATCGTTTGCAGAAGCGTATTCTGTCTCTGGTTTATCGCATCGATATACCATTTTGCCGCATCCAGTTTCTGTTTGATGAACAGGGCGGCCTGCTTATGGTCAGCTGATTTTTTATCGTGAGAATAGGTTGTCAGAATTTCTTTGTACTCTTCGGAAACGCGCAGTGTCGGCGCATTTTTGCTGTTGAGCAACGGCACGACTTCCGGTTTACCTTTCTTTCCTTCTTTTACCTGAATTACAAAATCCGGAATAATTTCCTGATTGATTGTAATCGTCTGCGTATCAAAATTGCCACCGACTTTCGGAGAAAGCTTCGAAATTTCTTCGAGAGCGTCCTTCAGATCCTCTTCATCAACATCATATTTCTGCATGATTTTGCTGTAATGCTTATTGGTTAAAGCATCAAACTGAAAACGCAGAATATTAGCCGCCAGCGAAACCGCTTTATCGGCACTCACTTTCTTTTCGATCTGCAGAAGCAGACATTCCTGAAGATTTCTGGCACCGACACCGGGAGGATCCAGTTTCTGAACATAATTTTCCAGAATGTCGGTCACTTCTTCGATGGTTGTGGTGATTCCCTGCGAAAAAGCCAGATCATCAACAATAGATTTTATTTCGCGGCGCAGATATCCGTCTGTATCAAGGTTACCGATAAGGTATTCCGCGATTTTCAAATCACCTGCGTCGATATTGATCAGATTGATCTGTTCCAAAAGGTAATCGTACAGCGACTGACCTTCTGTTAACAGACTTTCGTTATCGAATTCTTCGTCGTCTGCCGAATAATTGCTGGAAGCTGTTTTATAAGATGGTTCGTCATCGAACAGATATTCATCTACATCGAAATCGGTTTCGATACTTTCGGAGCCTTCCTCCTCGTATTCGGTTCCGAGGTCTTCGTAGTCGTCCTCTTTCTTGTCCTCATCTTCTGCCCTTTCCAGAGCGGGGTTTTCTTCGAGTTCACGTTCCAGTTCTTCCTCAAATTCCAGTGTGTGAAGCTGTATCAGCTTCATCAGTTGGATCTGTTGAGGGGCCAGTTTCTGGCCGAGTTTCATCTGGAGGTGTTGCTTCAGCATAAAATAAAATCAGTTAGCAGCGATATTGTTAAAATTCGTCAAGTGCAAAAGTACCTGAACCAAATTTACAAAACTTACAGTAAATGCCTAAATCGTTATAAATTTATCAGAATTCGGCGTTTTTCGGTGTTCTTGGGAAAGGAATTACGTCGCGAATGTTCGTCATACCGGTCACAAAAAGAACAAGACGTTCCAGTCCCAAGCCAAAACCGGCGTGCGGCACCGAACCGAATTTTCTGGTGTCGAGATACCACCACAGTTCTTCTTCCTCTACATGCATTTCGCTCATTTTTTCTTTCAGAACTTCAAGTCTCTCTTCACGTTGCGAACCGCCGATAATTTCACCGATTCCCGGAAACAGCACGTCCATCGCGGCCACCGTTTTTCCGTCTTCATTCAGCCTCATGTAGAAAGCTTTGATTTCTTTCGGATAATCGAAGAGTACAACCGGGCTCTCAAAATGTTTCTCTACCAGGTAACGTTCGTGCTCGCTCTGAAGATCGGTTCCCCAACTTTCAACCGGAAACTGGAATTTTCCTTTTTTATTCTCTTTGGAAGACATCAGAATCTCGATTGCTTCGGTGTAGGAAACACGTTTGAAGCGTTTTTCGACCACATTTTCGAGTTTTTCAATCAGACCTTCCTTTGCGCGGTCTTTTTCCGGTTTCGTTTTCTGCTCGTCAGCAAATCTTTTATCGAGGAATTCCAGATCCTGACGGCAGTTGTTCAAAACATATTTAATTACATATTTCAGGAAATCTTCGGCAAGATCAATATTATCTTCTAAATTATTGAATGCCACTTCCGGCTCTACCATCCAGAATTCTGCAAGGTGGCGTGTGGTATTGGAATTCTCTGCGCGGAAAGTCGGCCCGAACGTATAGACTCTACCCAACCCCATTGCAGCGGTTTCCGCTTCCAGTTGTCCGGAAACGGTTAGACTTGTTTTCTTACCGAAAAAATCTTCCGCAAAATCTACTTCTCCATTTTGCGTGTTCGGATTTGTATTCAGGTCAAAATTGGTAACACCGAACATTTCACCTGCACCCTCTGCATCAGCACCTGTAATGATTGGCGTATTGATGTAGAAGAAATGATTACGGTTAAAAAAATCGTGAATGGCAAAGCTTACCGCGCTTCTCACCCTAAAAACGGCGCTGAAAAGATTGGTTCTGAAACGCAGATGCGCCTGATCCCGAAGCACTTCCAGGGAATGTTTTTTAGGCTGAAGAACTGTTTTCTCCATTTCATCGGCGAAATTATCACCCAAAATCTCAATTTTTTTTGCAACAATCTCCACATCCTGCCCTTTGCCCTCACTTTCTATAACTTCACCCGTAATCTTTAAAGAAGATGCCGTTTTGATATTCTTAATGACTTCCTCATCAAAATTTTCAAAATCTACAACCACCTGAAGATTTTCCAGCGTGGAGCCGTCATTCAGGGCGATAAAACGGTTGGAACGGAAGGCGCGAACCCATCCGTAAATGGTAATATCATGATGCAGCACTTTTTTGTAGTCTGCTATGAGTTCTTTAATCGTCGTCTTTTTCATTTGATTTTTTCGAGATGCAAAAATACGGTTTTTTACGCGATTTGCCCGTCAGTAAAAACGCTAATCGGGCAAACTAATTAGAGTTAAATACTAAGATTTTAAAAAGTTATTCATCATTCACTGCCGGCAACAGGAAAACATCAAGCAGACCTTCCGGAAGTTCCATCACGATAACTTTTTCTTCGCGCTTTACTTCTTTGATCCAGTCTTTGATAATGGGTACAATTACCTTCTTTCCATCCAGATTCAAAATAAAAAGGTGCTGAGCGGTCTGGTCATTTATCTGATGAATCGTGCCATAATTTTTGCCATCAGCATCAACGACGGTGAAGCCGAGAACTTCGTGGTAATAAAATTGTTTTCCACTGAGTGGCGGAAGCGTCGAAAGCGGCAGATATACATCTTTCCCGACTGTCTGCTCCGATTGCTGCAGCGATGAATTCTTAAAAGCAATTATTTTTGAATTGTCCCGGCTCCACTGCTGCTTTTCTATGAAAAAAGGAACGAGAAGCCCGTTTACCTCAATAAAAACGCCCTCGAGCTTATCATACATTTCCGGTTGGTCGGTATCCAGTTTCAGAATCACATTTCCCTGCAAGCCGTGCGTTCTGGTAATTTTACCTAAAAGATAAAAATCATTTTTGTTCATATTACAAATATAGATGTATTAAAATGAAAAAGGCGTCCGAATCGGACGCCCTGTATTTAGCATTGAATCTGTAAATTAAGCCTGAGCTTCTTCAGTTCCATCTGTTGCATCATCTTTTTTTGGTGAAACCGCATCTGCGATTTTTCCTGCTACGTTGCTAACAGCACCTTCTACTGCTGCTGCCGCAGTTCCAACTTTCTCAGCTGCATTTTCCATAGCAGTTTTTTCAGCAGGAGCTTCAGTTTCTTCAGCTTTTGCAGCGATTGGCTCATCGTTACCTTCAAGACTTGGTGCTTCAGCAGCAACTTCGTCTTCAGCAGTTACGTTTGCAGCTTCTTCAGCAGCTTTTGCCTCAGCAAGAATTGCATTCTGAGCGTCTACTCTTTCCTGATTTTTCTTCTGTTCAGCTTCGAAAGCAGCTTTCTTAGCATCTTCTTTCGTTTTAGCCAGACCTTCTTTTTTACCTTCTACTGATTTTTCTTTAGATTCCAGCCAGCTGTTGAATCTTTTTTCTGCCTCAGCTTCGTCGAAAGCTCCTTTGGCAACACCTCCCTGAAGGTGTTTTTTCAGCATAGCACCTTTATAAGAAAGGATCGCTCTTGCAGTATCCGTAGGCTGTGCACCGTTGTTAAGCCATTTCACTGCAGAATCAACGTCCAGTTCAATTGTCGCAGGATTGGTGATCGGGTTGTAAGTTCCCAGTTTTTCGATGAATCTACCGTCTCTCTTGGATCTTGCATCTGCAACCACGATGTGGAAAAAAGGCTTCCCTTTTTT
>JAEWOM010000040.1 GCA_023399675.1 Bacteroidota bacterium | reverse complement strand
CTCCACTTTGGTATATGGATTTATGAGAAAAATAATCGACCCGGCCAATCCGTCGATTCTGCGCTATTTCAATGTGAAAGATCCCTATTATCTGAAGTGGAGCATTGAGATGATTTCTTCCTGGAAGTGCAGTTGCGAAAATCCGGAGGTCGTTCAGATCATGGGAGACAGGGACATCGTATTTCCGGTAAAAAAATGCCGGCCGGATTATATTATAAAAGGCGGAACACATCTTTTTCCGGCAACAAAACACCGCGAAGTCTCCCAGCTGATCACAAAAATTCTAAACGCAGATTCCTGAATTAAACCATTTCCTGCAGCCGATTATTTTGCTGCCAGTTTTTTGTTTGATGCCAGAAAGCAGGAGGTGTTTACCCAAAAAGTTCTAATTAATACTTAAATTTGTGCAACGAAAAAATAACTTATAATGTCTCAAGCGAAAATCTATTACACACTTACGGATGAAGCGCCAATGCTCGCCACACATTCTTTTTTACCAATCGTAAAAGCTTTTACAAAACCGGCAGATATTGAAATCTCTGTTCCGGATATTTCGCTTGCAGGTAGAATTTTGGCCAACTTTCCGGATGTTTTGACTGAAGAGCAAAGAATCCCGGATTATCTTGCAGAATTGGGTCAATTGGCTACACAACCGGAGGCGAACATCATTAAACTTCCGAATATTTCGGCATCTGTTCCGCAATTGGAAGAAGCCATTGCCGAATTGCAGAAGCAGGGTTACAATCTCCCGAATTATCCGGCTGAACCGAAAAACGACGAAGAAACTGCCATCAATAAAAAATATGCAAAAGTATTGGGTTCTGCAGTGAATCCGGTGTTGAGAGAAGGTAATTCTGACCGTCGTGCTCCGAAATCCGTAAAAGATTACGCAAAGGCAAATCCACACAGAATGGGCGAATGGAAATCTGATTCTCAAACGTCTGTCGCTCACATGAATGAAGGTGATTTCTACGGAACTGAAACTTCCACAACAGTGGAAAACGCGGGAACTTTCAAAATTGTTTTTTACGGAAACGACGGTTCTGAAAATGTGCTGAAAGACGCTTCTCCACTGAAAGCCGGTGAAGTAATCGATTCTTCAGTAATGAACCTGAATGCTTTAAAATCATTTGTTCAAACAGCAATTGATGAGGCAAAAGAAAAAGACGTTTTACTGTCTGCGCATTTGAAAGCGACGATGATGAAGGTTTCTGACCCTATTATTTTCGGGGCGATTGTGGAAACGTATTTCAAGGATGTTTTCGCGAAATATAAAGACACTTTTGCTGAGCTGGATATTAATCCGAACTTCGGTTTGGCCACTTTATTTGAAAAAATTGCCGGAACTCCGAAAGAAGCGGAAATCAAAGCCGATATTAACACAGCCATTGAAAACGGACCGAGAATCGCGATGGTGAATTCTGATCAGGGAATTACCAACTTCCACGTTTCTTCCGATGTTATCGTTGATGCTTCGATGGCGGCATTGGTTCGTGGCGGCGGAAAAATGTGGAACAAAGAAGGCAAGGAAGAAGATACGGTTTGCATCATTCCGGACAGAACGTATGCCGGTTTTTACGACGCGATTGTACAGGATATGAAGCAGAACGGTGCAATTGATCCGAAAACTTTCGGTTCCGTGCCGAATGTTGGTTTGATGGCTCAGAAAGCCGAAGAATACGGTTCTCACGACAAAACTTTCCAGATTTCAGCGGACGGAACGGTAAAAGTTCTGGATGAAAACGGAACCACTTTATTGGAACAGAAAGTTGAAAAAGACGATATTTTCAGAATGTGCCAAACGAAAGATGCACCGATTCAGGACTGGGTAAAACTGGCCGTGAACAGAGCAAGACTTTCCAACACAACAGCAATTTTCTGGCTCGACAAATCAAGAGCGCACGACAGAGAAATCATCAAAAAAGTTGAAAAATATCTTCAGGATCACGATACTAACGGTCTTGATATCAGAATTATGGATGTAAAAGACGCGATGCTGGAAACGTTGAAAAGAGGTCGCGAAGGAAAAGACACGATTTCGGTTTCCGGAAATGTTCTGAGAGATTATTTAACGGATATGTTCCCGATTCTGGAACTTGGAACTTCTGCTAAAATGCTTTCCATCGTTCCGTTGATGAATGGTGGCGGACTGTTTGAAACCGGAGCCGGAGGATCTGCACCGAAACATATCGAACAGTTTGTAGAAGAAGGTTACCTTCGTTGGGATTCATTAGGTGAATTCCTTGCGCTGCAGGCATCTTTGGAGCATTTGGCGCAAACGCAAGACAATAAAAAAGCGCAGGTTTTGGCCGATGCTCTGGATACAGCAAACGCGAAATTTTTGGCGACAGATAAATCTCCGGCAAGAAAAATCGGAGGTATCGACAACAGAGGTTCCCATTTCTATTTAGCGATGTACTGGGCAGAAGCTTTGGCCAATCAAACTGCAGATGCTGAATTGGCCGGGAAATTCAAGCCGGTTGCTGAAGCAATGAATTCCAATGAAGCAAAAATCAACGAAGAACTGATCGGTGAACAGGGAAAACCACAGGAAATTGGCGGTTATTACCATTCAGATTTCACGAAAACTGATGCTGCAATGAGACCGAGTGCTACGTTGAATGAAATTGTGAACGCAATATAATTCAGATGTTATAAAATCAAGAAGCCCTTCAGCAAAACTGAAGGGTTTTTTATTTAAATTTATCTGATTCCAAAAAGCTGAACATGAAAAACGCAGGATTTTTTGCGCTGCTTTGCAGACTGATGCTGGGCTTCATTTACCTATCTGCAGGACTGAGCAAACTTGGGCATCATGATTTCGGGAACGTGATTGGTCCCGTTCAAAAGGAATTTTTCACTGAACTGATGAACCTTCCGGTGTGGACGGCTTATGCGGCGGCATTCATCCAGAGCATCACGGGCGCATTTGCTTTAACCAAAAGTTTCGCTGTTTGGGGAATTCTGCTGATGCTTCCGATGAATCTTGGACTCTTACTGTTCACCATCAACTGGCCCGGAACTGTGTTTGTGAATGCGTTTTTCCTTATTCTGAGTATCTTTTTGGTGATTTTTGAATGGAAGAAAATAAAAAATTTGGTTCTGAAAAGAAACCTTACAGAACGAAGTGTCGAAGGAAAATCCTTTGCTGTTTATGTCATTCTTTTTTCAGTTCTCGCGTTTATCTTCGGGATATTCCTACCGGATTTCCGCATTCCGTTCATGCTTGCCGGTTTCATGATTCTCGCATTTTCAGCGATGGACATTTTCTCCGGTAAAAAACTGTTTACGCTGGATAAGATTATTGTGGCAATCTTTTTCTTCTGCACATTTCTGTTTGCTTTCATGCCGGTGATCGTTACGCAGCTGGTCGACATTGACATTTCACCGTTCTTCATCATTTTCGGATTCGTCGCGGTGGCGATTTTCCTGTTTTTCATTCGGCTTATTAAGTATCGCAAAGGAAATCAATCTTTTAAATAGAATTGAAGAGATCACTCGGGTAATGATTGATCAAAAGAATGAAACAGACCAATCATTTACGAATTTTAAGTCTTACTTACGACGGATTTATTTTTATGCGCTTTCCGAACGAATCGTGTGCTTTTTAACTGCGAAAATCATTATTTTTACCCTATGCAAGCCCAGTTTTCAGTCATTCAGAAGGACTCCCGGGATTTCTCGGAAAACTGCAGTGACGAACTTTATCACATTTTCCTTTTTGATGGGAGAGGTGTGCTGCTTATCGATTTGGTGGAGTATGAATTCTCGGGTAAAAACATTCTGTTTACCTCGCCGTATCAGAATATCCAAATCAAAACTGAAAAAGATTTCAGAATCGATCTGCTCAATTTCCACGGAGATTATTACTGCATTGAATACCATAAAAAAGAAGTGGCCTGCAACGGCTTGCTCTTCAATAATATTTATCTCTTCCCGCATTTCGAACTTGAAGAGCAGCAGTTTGCCGAAATTGCCGGCATTTTTCAAAAAATAAAATCGACAAATACAGATGATGCTTTTTCTGATGCCGTGCTGAAATCATATCTCCAGCTGATTCTTGCACTTTCAAGCCAAAAGAAAAACAGAATTCTGGCCGAAAACAACGTTACAGCGGAAGAATTCAGTGAGCTGAAAACCTTCCAGAGTTTGGTGGAAGAACACTTCCGCACAGAAAGAAGTCCTGCGTTTTATGCTGATTTAATGCATATTTCGCCTAATGCGCTCAGCAAGAAAATCAAAGCTGAATTCATGAAAAGTCCTTCGCAGATCATTCAGGAACGCGTCATTCTGGAAAGTAAAAAACTGATTCATTTAACCAAAAAAGCGATCAAGGAAATTGCCGCAGAACTGAATTTTGAAGATAAATACTATTTCAGCCGCTATTTTAAAAAACACACCGGTGTTTCTCCTGCAAAATTCCGTGAACAGGTCGGAATTTCTGTTGTTGCAGACCTGTAAAGGTCACAAATGTCCATCATAAAGCCAAATTTCTCCATTTTTGCTGATCTTTTCGTGCAGTAGTTTTGTACTGTACTTTTTAACAATAAGCATAAATCGAAAAATAAAATTTATGAGGACACTTTACAGCACATTTGCGAATTCGCAGCCGGCTTTTATTAATTTCATACGGATCGGAATTTTCGTTGTAATGGCATGGATTGGCGGTCTGCAAGCATTTCAGTATGAAGCGGATGGAATCATTCCGTTTGTTGCCAATTCACCATTTTTTTCCTGGACGCTGAATTATAAGGTGTCGGATGCCGACAATTATAAACTTCACAAAAACAAGGAAGGAGAGGTGGTTCCGGCAAACATCGAATGGCACAAAGCCAACGGAACATATACCTTTTCATACGGTTTGGGTACCATCATCTGCATCATCGGAATTTTGGTGCTGCTCGGGATTTGGTTTCCAAATATCGGATTTTGGGGAGGCGTTTTAACCTTTGGTATGTCCATCGTGACGCTCAGCTTTCTGATCACCACACCAGAAACTTGGGTTCCTGATTTGGGCGGACCGCATCACGGATTTCCGTATCTGTCCGGTGCAGGCAGACTTGTATTGAAAGATATAATTATGAGCGTTGCCGGACTGTTGGTGGCAGCAGATTGCGCCAGAAGAATTCTGAAATAGTAGTTTGTGTTTTTTTGTCAGAATTGTCTTTTCATTCAGGAGAGGCAATTCTGCATTTTACAGTATTTCATAACGGTACTTCGAAAGGATAATAAAATGCCTATAATTTATATTATGTTAAATTGGAGAAGTTTTTCAGTTCACAGTACTTCATCAGTGAAACCCCTTCAATTATAGAATCAATACGAACGAACACTTCTTTAATTCAGTTGGTTGCAGTGTACTTAGTAACTGAAATGTTATTTTCGTAATTCCTGAGAATTTAAAATTCAATTCAATCCTGAATATCTACGCGAATTATTCATTCTGCTTTGAATATAAAAAGTTCTTGGACGACATCTTTTTCGTCATCAATTCGCTTCCTAAGTGCTGAGAATTTAAAATTCAGAAATTATTTGTGATATTTCCTGATAATTGAAAATTCAATTCAATCCAGGATATTCTACCGAAATATTCATTCTGCGAAATTTTTCAAAAGTAATCCGACCGGATTATTCTATTCGCTGAGAATTCGAAATTCACTAATTTGTGTCATAAATCCTGAGAATCGAATATTTGAATGCATTCTGAATCTTCATTCGAAATGCTTAATCTGATTCTTCTTGATTTTGCCAAAGGATTATAAGCGTAATCATTTTGCAGAATTTCATCAGCGAAAAAATATCCTGATCGCGGAGAATTCGATATTTGAATTTTTGCGTAATTCTTGTGCGGTCTACGAAATTCTAACCGGTTTTTCTAGCGAATCCGGAATTCCAGTTTTGCGTTGAAGAATCTTCCTGTAAGATTTACCGGTACTGCATAAATTCTTTGCTGCGCACTGGTAACATCCGTAACCCATTGGTTTGCCACCGTGTTGTAAATATTAAACGCATTAAATACCTGCACACCTAAAGTCAACTCTTCAAATTTCTCCCAGAATCCCCAACCACGGTTTTTTTCTTTCGGATCGATGAAAACATATGACAGCCCGATATCAACCCGTTTATATGACGGTAATGTGCTTTGGTAACTGTAAGGATCCGTAAACAGCGGCGCACCGGTTGGAAGCCCCATTGCGTAAATCCCGGTCAGGTTTACTCGCATTTTTGGAAAACGCGGCATATAATCCTGATAGAAAATGGCGAAGCGAAAACGCTGATCTGTCGGCCGCGGAATATCTCCACGATTATCTATATTTTCAAATGCCCGTGCATAACTCACAGATAACCAGGAGTCTACACCGGGAACAAATTCACCGAAAAGTCTAGCGTCAATACCGTAAGCGGCACCTTCTGCATTATTTTTTCCGGAATATCTGATCCGTACATTGTCCATATAAAACGGAATCAGACGGTCCATTTTCTTGTAATATAGCTCAGTCGTCAGTTTAAAAGGCCTGTCGTACATCGTAAATTCATAATCGTTCGCGGCGATAATCTGATATGATCTCTGCGATTTGATGCTGGAATTGAAACTGCCGTCCAGATCTTTTATTTCTTTGTAAAATGGCTGCTGATAATAGATTCCACCTGCCAAACGGAAAAGCATATCGGCTTCCCAATCCGGTTTAATCGCAAACTGAAAACGTGGAGAGATGATGGTTTCCTTATTGTAGCTCCAGTTTGAAACTCTCGCTCCGGCATTGGCAAAAACACGGCTTCCGCCCCAATAGAATTTCTGCGAGTACTGAACATAAGCCGAAAGACGGCTCGGCTTAATATGATTGTTTCCGGCGATGTGATAATTCAGCTCCATGCTCGAAGCATCGAGAACGCCGGGCAATGTCTGATCTCGCGGAACACTGTATCCGAGTGAATCAACCAGCCTCCATTCATTGGTTAAGTCCTGCAGATTTTCCTTCTCATATTTTACACCAACTTCGATGTCGGTATTAACATTCGGCGAAAATTTGGAACGCAGTTGAGCACCGTAAGTACGCAGCAATAAATCGTTTCTTGCATGATCGATCTGACCTCCAATATCATATGAGTTAATCGGCTCATTTGTCTCAGGATCAAAGGCTTGAATTACATAACCTGAAGCAATGGTAAAATATTCTCTCTCTCTGTTCTGGTAGGCAAAATTATCCAGTGAGAAGCGCCATTTATCACTTGGTTTATAATGGAATGACAGTGTTCCCATCATGTTTTTGTACTGGTCATCTTCGCGCCCGTTGTAGAAAATATTCATGTTGATCGGCTGATTCACAGTTCCAAATTCTACGGTTTTCTGACGCGGAATCATTTCGTATTCATTCTGGGAGTAAAACCCGATGAAACTCGCTGAGAACTTATCAGAAATATGAAAATTCAGGAACGACTGGAAATCCATGTATTGCGGATTAAAGTCTGTATTTTCGTTCAGTGTGTTGAAGATAAGGTTGGTATTGCGGTAACGGCCGGAAACCAGTGCAGTTACTTTCTTATTCTCGGGAGCAAATCCCGCAGAAAGCCTGCCGCCGATAAGACTTGCCTCCCCTGCCAGTTCGAATTTTTCCGGTTCACGATAGTAAATATTCAGCGCCGACGACATCTTATCGCCATATTTCGCCTCAAAACCACCCGCTGAAAAGTTGACAGTGGAAACC
>JAEWOM010000036.1 GCA_023399675.1 Bacteroidota bacterium | reverse complement strand
TACATCGCGTAGCCGGTCGCTGTAGGCTTTGGTATCCTTAAAATTAAGCATATCAACACTTTCAACATGGGCATCGAGTTCTTTATACTTATTGTCATCAAAAAGCATTTCATAGAATTCTTTGCTGCCGATTCTTACGTGGAAGCCATCCTCGGGAGAAACATAATTGTTTCTGCGCAGTTCGTCGTGTTCTACAATTTTCCCGGAAGGCGTCTGATGCCATAGACCTTTCGGGACATCCTTTTTTTCCTCCGTGGAAGTGGTGATATTTTTAGCTTTTCTTTTAAACCAGTCAAAGGCCATTGTAAATTGATTTGAGATTCGAAATTTGAAATTCGAGTTTGAGATTTGACTTTTGAGCGTACTGGAATTCCAGCCTCAACATCAAAAATCCGGTTACTTCAGTGTATTAATGTTGTTTAGATCTTCGAATGCTGTTACCAGTCTTCTGCTGAAAGTTTCTTCACCTTTACGGATCCAAACTCTCGGATCGTAGAATTTTTTGTTCGGTTTATCGTCACCTTCAGGGTTACCGATCTGTGCTTTCAGATATTCCGTCTGAGATCCCATATAATCTCTGATCCCTTCCAGATAAGCAAACTGAAGATCGGTATCGATATTCATTTTGATCACGCCGTAGTCGATAGCTTCACGGATTTCTTCGAGTGAAGAACCGGATCCGCCGTGAAATACAAAATTGATCGGTTTTTCTTCTGTTCCGAATTTTTCCTGAACAAATTTCTGTGAATTATCCAGAATTTTCGGAGTCAGTTTCACGTTACCCGGCTTGTAAACACCGTGCACGTTTCCGAAAGCTGCTGCAACCGTAAAGTTCGGCGAAATAGCTTTCAGTCTTTCGTAAGCATATGCCACTTCTTCCGGCTGCGTGTACAGTTTTGAAGAATCTACACCGGTATTGTCAACACCGTCTTCCTCTCCACCGGTTACACCAAGTTCAATTTCCAGGGTCATACCCATTTTCGCCATTCTTTCGAAATATCTGCAGGATACGTCCATGTTTTCTTCCAAAGTTTCCTCGGAAAGATCCAGCATATGCGAAGAGTAGAGTGATTTACCTGTTTCTTTGAAAAACTGCTCGTTTGCATCCATCAAACCGTCAATCCATGGCAAAAGTTTCATTGCACAGTGGTCTGTATGAAGAATTACCGTAGCGCCGTATGCTTCAGCAAGTGTATGAATGTGCTTCGCTCCGGCGATTCCACCAAGAATTGCTGCTTTCTGCCCGTCATTGCTTAAACCTTTTCCTGCATTGTAAGCCGCTCCACCGTTTGAAAACTGGATAATTACAGGCGCGTTCAATTTTGCAGCGGTTTCCATGGTAGCATTCACATTACTGGAACCGATAACATTCACTGCTGGAAGTGCGAACTTGTTCTCTTTTGCATACTGAAAAATGTCGGTTACCATCTGTCCTGTGGCAACGCCTGCCGGAAACATTCTGCTCATAATTTTGGTGTTTTTTTATTAAAATTCTGTTTTAAAAATAATCTTGTAAAGGTAGGAAATTTTATTGTGCTCTAACTATCTGTTTGGCCTGCGTATTTTCCTGTTAAATTTTTCTTTTGACTACTGCCTTTGCGAGACGCTGTCTCTCACCAATTGCAGTAAGAGCACATTTGGTTATCAGCCGATTTACTAATTTCTTTTATCCCTTCCCCAAAGCAGCCTTTCGCGGAGTTTATCAAAAAAGTTGATTCCTCTTGGGAAAAGGAGATTGATTTCAAACGGCGCTTTTCTCACTAAAATTTCTTCCTCGACATCGAGTTCGTATAACCTGGAATCCAGCGAAATGGAATAGGTCGGAACCCTGCTTTCCACTTTCAGTTTGATCTCTGCATCATCTTTCAGAACAATCGGACGGACATTGAGGTTGTGCGGGGCAATGGGTGTAATAACGAAATTATCGTTGGTCGGCGCGATGATCGGGCCTCCACAACTTAAAGAGTAAGCCGTAGAACCGGTCGGTGTGGAAACGATGAGTCCGTCTGCCCAGAAAACAGTAAGAAAATCATCATTAATATAGGTATCCACAGTAATCATCGACGTAGTTTCTTTTCGAATGATACTTAGATCGTTGATGGCAAATGGATAGTCGATGGAATTCCCCGGTGTTACCACTTCAATTACGGATCTTTTGCTCAGCACCAGTTCTCCTTTGATGATATTATCGATGTTGTTAAAAATCTCTTCTTTGCTGAAACTCGCCAGAAAGCCCAGTCTTCCGGTATTCACACCGATAATCGGGATTCCGAGATCCTGGATGTAAATCAGCGCGTTCAGAATGGTTCCGTCGCCTCCAAAGCTGAAGAAAAAGTCCGCCTCCAGATTTCTGAGTTCCTCTTTGCTGGAAAATGTCGGGAAATCTCTCGAAAACTGCAGGTCTCGGGATGTCGCATCGTGCAGCACCACCTCGATATTACGTTTCGCGAGCTCCGAAATGAATTTGCTGAGATACAGGAATGTATCGAGATCTTTTTTCTGGGAGTAAATTGCGGCTTTCATGGTTTCAACTTTAGATTTCCAAAAATTTCTGGAAAAAACCATAGCGGTCTTTCACCAGGTCTTCTTTCTGATCGTTGTAATGCTTATGAACCACATTGTAGCCATACCGCTCGAAAGTTTCATCGATGGAGCCCAGGTTTTCGGCACTGATCTTCATCGTAATCCAAAAACTGTCCTCATTAATGGCGCTGACATAGCAACCATATATTTTTCCGTTGTTGCTTTCCACAATTTTGGCCACTTCTGTGAAAGAATAATGCTTGGAAGTGGTTTGAATGGTCAGTATAGCCCCGTTTTCGGAAAAGAGCGGATATTTCGAAAATTCGTTAAAAATATCGTCGCAGCTAACATATCCGAGGTACTTTTCAGTAGGACCGATCACCGGCACGACGTTGCTGTTGAAAATGTGGAACAGTTTTACGGTGTCCAGTATATTTCCATCGCTCAGAATTGCAAATTTTTCGAAATGCATTTCGAGGCTGCCCAGTGAACCTTCCGGACTTTCCTCGAGAAAGCTTTGGCTCAGCGCACCCGCATAAATTCCCTTCTTTTTGATGAAAACGTGGGAATATCCGAATTCTGCAGCTATTTCCGAAGCTTCCTCGATGCTGTCCGACCACTGGAAGGCCGGATAATCTTTGGAAATATAATCATTGATAAACATCAGGCTAAAATAGGAAATTCCACAAAAACGGAAACTAACCGAATCAACAGAAAATCTACACTAATATCTGGAATGGAATTCGTGCTGCTATTTCATTTTCCGGAAAAACTCCCACATCGCAATTCCCGCGCAAACCGAAACGTTCAGTGAATGTTTGGTTCCGAGCTGCGGCACCTCGATAAAGGCATCATAATAACTGAAAGCAGTATCGCTAAGGCCGTCTACTTCATTTCCCAACACCAGCGCATATTTTTTTCCTGCCTGAACGGAAAAC
>JAEWOM010000304.1 GCA_023399675.1 Bacteroidota bacterium | reverse complement strand
GGATAATGGAAATCGCAGATATTATAAAAAATACTATGACAGAACAGGGAAGCTGTTCTCAACATTAGATAATCAGGAATTCCAGGATACGTATTTCTATGCATCGCAGGGATTTGATTATTTCACAATTCATTCAGATTATCACTATTATCATTACGACTACGAAGGCAATTTTCTGGGCAGTTCTAAAGACGGGCTACAACTGGATAGACCGAAAATGTGGAGATAATTAGAAATTATTTCTAATTCTGTCATAAATTTCCGGCTCATTTTTCTGTATATCTTTGCTCAGAATTACAACTTCTTTACCAGATAATGTGATGATTGCGGATTTTTCAAGATCTGCAGTATAAAAGTAATTACCTTCAATGGGAACAAGCACATAATAATCTTTGGGCAGCATTTTTTGTCCATTGTGGATATTGCGGATGTTGTATTTCTTAACATGTTCTGTTTCAATGGTGGTTTTCACGTAATCTTTCTTCAGTTCTGAAGTCTCAAATTCGTCAATAGAATGATATTGCACCGGAACGGTAATTTTCCGCTCCTTGAGATTGTAAACGCCCTGTTTTCCCGACGAATCTTCCAGAATTAAGAAATGGGGCAGTTCAGTGTAAAAACGGTAGCGGTTTTCCCCCGCATTCTCGAAAATAGTGTGCGAAGTGCTGTCTATCACAGTGTTTTTTCCGTTTTGCGTTACCAGAAAATAGCTGATAACTTCAGTGAGCGAGGCGCGGTAGTTTTTCAAAAATTCAATTTTATCGTATTTTGGAGCCAGGATGATCTTCCCCTCATGATTGGCGATTCCCGTTTTCCCATTTTCTGTGAAGGAAAACAGCAAAGTTTTTGTATTTGCATCCGAGCGGAAAAACTGTAACGCTTTATTGTCTTCAGCTATTATCACCGGCCCAATTTTGAAATCTGGGTACTGATCATAACCAATAAACCCCGTGTCCTGTATTAAAGCCAGTTTGTTGATACCATTTTCGCGGTAACCTACGAAATCGTCCGTAATATAGAGCGAGTCATATTTTATAGGCATTGCATCCCGTAAGTAATTATCAATGAGGCCGTATTTCCCATTCTTTTTCACGATGTAACCTCTTTTTACCGGGCTTATTTCATCATAATCGAAATCAATAATGGTCGTGTAGAAGCGGTCAATCACGCCATAACGGTTCCCAAGGCGCGCAATGATACCTTTTCCTGTTGGCTTAAGCTCATCGAATATCAGTGGCATTTGTTTCTGGTTCCACAATCCGAATTTCTTACCGTCATTAACTACCTTACCAAAAAGTTCATATTTTTCCCGGGAATTGAAGCCGTTAAGCACCTCTTTTTTCTTGCTTCCTCCCAATTGCGATTCATAATTATTTTTCTTGGTAGCAGCTGCAGGCTCCTCTCTTTTTTTGGCCATTCTCTCTTCATATTCTTTGGTGCCTCTTTCATAAAAAGGGTTTTTTTCGAGATCAAACGTGTAACCATTCTTACGGTAAGGTACGGTGAGATTGGTTTTGGTGACATCTATTTTTGCCCTGCGGGAATTTTTATAGAAAATCCACTGAAATTCTTCTGCATCCCGGTGATCAAGCTTGGTCTTGTGCACAAAATCGTAGTATGGCTTCAGTATTCGGTTTTTACCGAAATCAATAAAACCCCATTTGTCATTTTGCCTGATGAGCGCAATAGAAAGATATTTAAATCTGCTTTTTAACGGGATAACTTCATCATAAACTGGACCTATGAGGACATCGCCATTGTACCTCATCATTCCTTTTTTGCCATTTTGTTCGATGAGAAGCGCAAGCTGTCCTAAGTTGGAGCCGGGAAATGCTATTGGTGTAAAACCATAATTAACGACGAAAACAGGATATTTGTATAAAATATTGCCGTCTCTCTTGCCTTTTTTTCCATTCCCGAAGGAATCTAAATCGCTAATGCTTGGCTTTTTATAAATGGTATTGTCCTCATAATTATAAATGCCGAATTTCTCACCTTCCTGAAAAGCAAAATAATTCCGTCTTACGTTATAGGTGCTGTCCGGAATTTTGTAGTTTTCGTAATAATTGATAAACGTATCGTAAAAATTTTCGTCGAAATGAATTTTCTCAAAAGTATTCAGATAAGTAACTTGATCTTCTGAAACATCATACAGTTTCGTCTTTTTACCGGTTACCGCTTTTACCAGGAGGCGTTCTTCAATTTCTTTGTAGTTTCTTACTAAATTGGTTTCTATTATTTCGGCGTCAACTACCGAAGTAGCCGTTTCCATATCTATCAGGCTCTGTTTGTTCTCATAAAATATGTGCAAAAATCTTGGATAAACCACGTCATAACTTTTAAAGCCGCTGTATTTC
The DNA here is from genome assembly GCA_023399675.1 of Bacteroidota bacterium. GTDB lineage: Bacteria > Bacteroidota > Bacteroidia > Flavobacteriales > Weeksellaceae > JAEWOS01. Next base: position 3,816 of record JAEWOM010000304.1, on the reverse strand, counting down.
ACCTTTCCGGAGTAATCCTCCAGATTCCATGTTCCGTCGGTATTTTTCCTCATGATATGGCCTGAAAATTTCGAAAAATCTTTGAAATCATCAGTGAATGGCATCACGGTGCGGTTGTGAACATCCACGAGACCGGTTTTCAGGTTATAAAATGCTCCGAAAATCCCTGCATTTTTCTCCACCAACTGCAGTTTATCGTATACGGGGGGGATTTCATATTTTTTGGTTTTGGTATTCAGCAGTCCCTGATTTAAGTAAAAATAGTTGTTAAACGAAACAATGGACAGCGTGTCGTTAATGGTATTTTGGTGAAAATAATTGAGCTGAAGTATATCGTCAATGTGTTTTCGAAGTAGCCCAAGATTTGTAAATCTGATGGAATCCGGATCGGCATCATCAACCAATTCAGCAGCCTGCTGAAATTTTCCGCTTCGGAACGCATCCAGAACTTTCTGCTTCAATGTAGAATTTTGCGCAGTTAAAATTCCGGCCAGAAATAAGAAAATAGAAGTGAGTTGCTGTCTCATTTGAAACGTAAGTTGTTTAGTTCTGAGTGTTACTGTATTATGAAACTTTCCTATGCCTTTATCTACAAATATCTTCATTTAAAAAAAAACTGCCCAAAACCAAGGCAGTTAAGTTATAGATTTTTATCTACGGAAATTTACTCTCCGTATTTGCTGTCCATGACGAAATCATCCATAAAGGCTGTCGTATAATTTCCTGCAAGGTAGTCCTCGTTTTCCATCAGTTGTCTGTGGAAAGGAATCGTAGTTTTTACCCCTTCAATATAGAATTCTTCAAGCGCACGCTTCATTTTTGCAATCGCTTCTTCACGGGTTTGTGCCGTGGTGATCAGCTTGGCAATCATAGAGTCGTAATTTGGCGGAATAGCATATCCTGAGTACACGTGCGTGTCCACGCGGATTCCGTGACCACCGGGAATATTCAGGCTTTTAATCACTCCGGGACTTGGTCTGAAGTCGTTAAACGGATCTTCCGCATTGATACGGCATTCAATGGAGTGCAGTTTAGGAAAATGATTCACACCCTGGATTGGCGTTCCGGCAGCAAGCATAATCTGTTCACGGATGAGGTCATAATCAATCACCTGTTCCGTAATCGGATGTTCAACCTGAATTCGGGTATTCATCTCCATGAAATAGAAATTTCTGTGCTTGTCAACCAGGAATTCAATGGTTCCAACACCTTCATAACCAATATATTCAGCGGCTTTTACTGCTGCTTCACCCATTTTTTCACGAAGTTCATCGGTCATAAACGGTGACGGAGTTTCCTCGGTGAGTTTCTGGTTTCTTCTTTGAACGGAGCAGTCTCTTTCTGAGAGGTGGCAGGCTTTCCCGTATTGGTCTCCCGCAATCTGAATCTCAATATGGCGCGGCTCTTCAATGAGTTTTTCCATATACATTCCGCCGTTACCGAATGCGGCAACCGCTTCCTGAATGGCAGATTCCCAGTGTTCTTTCAGCTCTTCTTCATTCCAAACGCGACGCATCCCTTTGCCACCACCTCCGGCAGTAGCCTTGATCATCACAGGATAACCAATTTCTGCGGCAGTTTTTGCTGCGTCTTCGTAAGTGTCTATCAAACCTTCAGAACCCGGAACACACGGAACTCCGGCTTCACGCATTGTTGCCTTGGCATTCGCCTTGTCGCCCATACGGTCGATTTGTTCTGGCGTTGCACCGATAAATTTGATATTGTTTTTCTGGCAGATAGCCGAAAAATTAGAATTTTCAGAAAGAAAGCCGTAGCCAGGATGAATGGCATCTGCGTTGGTGATTTCGGCTGCAGCGATGATATTGGGAATATTCAGGTACGAATCGCGGCTCATCGCCGGACCGATACAAACCGCTTCATCAGCAAAACGAACATGCAGGCTGTCTTTATCTGCAGTAGAATATACAGCTACGGTCTTGATTCCCATTTCTTTACAAGAACGCAAAATACGCATCGCGATCTCGCCACGGTTGGCAATCAGTATTTTTTTGAACATCTTAAATTGATTTGAATTTTGAATTTTGAGATTTGAAATGCAAAATCAGTCTGTGTTTGCATTTGTGCGAATCAATTTAGTTATCTTTAAGATGGATCTACCAGGAATAAAGGCTGGTCGTATTCAACAGGAGTTGCGTCATCAACAAGAATTTTCACAATTTTTCCGCTGACTTCAGCTTCAATCTGGTTGAACAGTTTCATGGCTTCTATCACGCAAACCACGGTTGTTGCATTAACATCATCACCTACATTAATGAACGGGTCTTTATCCGGAGATGGCTTTCTGTAGAAAGTTCCGATCATCGGAGATTTGATCGTAACATATTTGCTATCATCTGCTGATGCAGTTTCAGTAGCTGCTGCAGAACTTTGCGCAGCTGCTGCAGTTTCCGGTGTCGCAGTTGCAGCTGGTGCTGCAGCCGGAGCAGAATATGCCGGTGGCTGAGCGATATAGCTTACGCTTTCGTTGGGAGCGAGTGGAGTTTTGATGGTAATTTCAAAATCCTTTGTCTTATACTTCACCTCTGATACCTCCGCTTTAGATACGAATTTGATGAGGTTTTGTATTTCTCTGATGTCCATAAATTTGATATTTGATTAAGATTTCAAAGATACAAAAAAACGCTAAAAGCAATAAAAAACCACCCGAAATTAAAGAAAATCGGGTGGTTTTTGTATGAAATTGAGAAATTAAAGAATACTCCTTAGTTTTCTTCTGTAGTTTCTACTTCTTTTTCCATTACTACTTTACCTCTGTAGTACAGTTTTCCTTCATGCCAGTGTGCTCTGTGGTACAGGTGCAGTTCGCCGGAAGTAGCATCTTTCGCCAATTGCGGAACTTCAGCTTTGTAGTGCGTTCTTCTTTTATCTCTTCTGGTCGATGACTGTCTTCTTTTAGGATGTGCCATTTCTGTATGTTTTTATTCTGGGTGTTTAGTTATCTTTATTCTTCAGATTACGCAGGGCGTCCCAGCGCGGATCTTCATTTTGTTCTTCGTCCGAATCTTCATCCCCGCTGTATTGTTCCAGCATCTTCATATCTTCCTCGCTCAGGTTCGGCGATATTTTTTTCATCGGGATGCTCAGCATCACATCTTCATAAACCAGCTGTGCAACATTAAATGCATGGCTGCTTTGCGGAATCGTAATCACTTCAATATCACTGTCATCATACTCTTCCCCAAATTTCACCAAAACATTAATCTCGTTTTCTATTTCCTGATCGAAAGGCTCGTTGCTGATATCACATATCAGTTCAACTGTTCCGTTCGTTCTGATCCAGAATTCCATAAAAGTGGAATGCTTGTCCATCAGTACATCCGCGGTAATCCGGGGATTGGAAAACTCCTGCTCGGTTTCAAAAAGATTAAAGAACTTTTGGTCTATATCAAATGTGAACCTGTGCTTTCCTTCCTTCAGGCCGGAAAATATTACATCGTAATCTTTAAACCTGTCCATAATTGAGTGTGCAAAAATAGGTATTTTTTTTGATTCTGCAAATGTTTTTCTGCCTAAATGCAAACCACTTGGCAGTGCACGTTCCCGCTTTTCGTTTAGTGCTTTATCGGCAATTTATGAATCTGCATCTGACGGAAGATCTTCATCCACGCCGTTATCCCTCCGCGATTTTTTAGGGCGAAGGCGGTTTTGCATCAGATCATTATACTCCGTTCTGTTTTTGAAAATGCTGATTCCTGCAAAAATTGCTTCAGTAAAGCTCTGTTCATCAGCGAGATTTTTTCCGGCAATATCATAAGCGGTACCATGATCCGGCGAAACGCGGATGTATGGCATACC
>JAEWOM010000301.1 GCA_023399675.1 Bacteroidota bacterium | reverse complement strand
TATTTGATATTGCTGAAATCTTTCTTGTCCAGCATGTCAAGATCGAGTTTGCTTTCTCCCGCAGCGGAATACAGTTTGATCGGGATATTAACGAGGCCGAAGCCGATTGCGCCGTTCCAAATTGCTCTCATGATGATATTATTTGAGATTTGAAACAAGTTTACAAAATTAAACTGTGAAGCAGTGCGTTACCACTCCATATCAGAATAATGTTATAAATAAAGGTGAAAAAAGTAAAAATGCAGGAAGACGATCAGCCTTTTTTCAGTTCCTCGAGAAAGTTCTCGAGAGAATTCAGATCAGAAATCATTACCTCTCTTGCTTTGGCCCCGTTGAAACCACCAACAATTCCGGACGCTTCAAGCTGATCCATAATTCTTCCGGCGCGGTTGTAACCGAGTTTCAACTGCCGTTGAAGCATGGAGGTGGAACCTTGCTGCGTAGAAACCACGATTCTGGCAGCTTCCTCGAAAAGCGCATCTTTTTCATTCGGATCGAAAGCGCCTGCTGAAGAGGTGCTTTCTTCAGAAACATATTCTGGCAGTAGGAAAGCAGAAGCATAACCCTTCTGAGCTCCGATATAATCAACAATTTTTTCAACTTCCGGTGTATCTACAAATGCACACTGAAGACGCAGAATTTCATTGCCGTTGAAATACAGCATATCACCTTTACCGATTAGTTGATCTGCACCCGGAGAATCGAGAATCGTACGCGAATCGACGCTGGAAATAACCCTGAAAGCTGCTCTCGCCGGGAAGTTGGCTTTAATCATCCCCGTGATAACATTTACAGAAGGTCTCTGCGTAGCAACAATCAGATGAATGCCAACTGCTCTCGCAAGCTGTGCAAGTCTGGCAATAGGATGTTCCACTTCTTTGCCGGCAGTCATGATCAGATCTGCAAATTCGTCAACAACCAGTACGATGTAAGGCAGGTAACGGTGACCGTTATCGGGATTCAGTTTTCGTTCACTGAATTTCTTGTTGTATTCTTTAATCGTACGGCAGAACGCATTTTTAAGCAGTTCGTAACGCGTATCCATTTCGACGCAGAGTGAATTCAGCGTGTTGATTACCTTGTTGGTATCTGTAATGATCGCATCGTCAGCATCGGGAAGTTTGGCGAGATAGTGTCTTTCAATTTTTGAATAAAGCGTGAGTTCCACTTTTTTCGGATCGACCATCACGAATTTCAGCTCACTTGGATGTTTTTTATAGAGCAGGGAAGTGAGAATGGCATTGATCCCGACTGATTTTCCCTGTCCGGTTGCACCGGCCATCAGCAAGTGCGGCATTTTCGCAAGATCGGCCATGAAAATTTCGTTGGAAATTGTCTTACCGAATACCACCGGTAAATCCATATCCGTATGCTGAAATTTTTGCGAAGCAATTACACTTCTCATCGAAACCATCGTCGGGTTTTTTCTCGGAACTTCGATTCCGATGGTACCTTTTCCGGGCATCGGCGCAATAATTCTGATTCCGAGTGCTGATAAATTCAGTGCAATGTCGTCCTGAAGTTTTTTGATTGAAGCAACCCGAATTCCCGCTTCCGGAACGATTTCATACAGTGTTACCGTTGGACCGATTGTAGCTTTTATTTCCGCAATGCCAACGCTGAAATTTTTTAGCAGGCCTACAATTTTATTTTTATTCTCTTCGAGTTCTTCTTTGTTGATTGAAATTTCTTCATTTCCGTAATCTTTCAGCAGGTCAATGGTCGGCATTCTGAAATTAGCCAAATCGAGCTTGTGATCATAGAGGCCATGCTCTTTTACCAACGCTGCTGATTTCTGCTCATGTTCATCGAGTTCATCAACTTCCTGTGCCACTTCGACTTTAAAATCGAAAGAATCTTCAGAGGTTTTTATTTCGCTTTTCGAAGCAGTTGAAGTACCGCTGTTGTCAATTCCTGCAGTTACAGTAGTTTTCGGCTCCAAATCAACGACGTTTGTTGCAACTGCCGCATCTTCTTCAAAACTGGTGTTGTTCGGTGTAGAAATCGTTTCAAGTCCGTGCTGAACCGGCACATTGGGAAAACCTGCAGGAACGTTCACTTCACTCGGTACTGCTTCTTTTTTCAGCGGAAAGTCGGCCGCATCTCTTTCAGGCTCATTTCCATCGTTCGCCATCTTCTCCAGTTCTTCATCTGAATCAAATTTTTCATCAGAATTCGGGATCATATTACGCACTTTTCCGATTGTATTTTCATTGATTTCATTCAGTCGTGCCTTTACAGCCGAAGGACGAAGATTGAATTCCAGAATAAAATAAAGCGCAATACTCAAAATAACCACCACCCATAAACCGACAGGACCGATAACAGATGATAGAAAATCAACAATCTGAGCACCATAGACACCGCTTGCAGTGCCGGCACCTTCCGTTACCGCTCCGAAAAAGATCGGAAGCCAGCATATGAAAAACAGGGAATGACCAACGGTTTTCCAGGGCTTGAAATATTTTTTCTTCAGCACCAACAGTCCGAAAACGAAGACGAGAAATGCTACGATAAACGCAGCAAGTCCGATGCTGTCGAAAATAAAAATTTTCCCGAGCCAGTCGCCAACTTTACCAAAAAGATTTGATGATTTTACCGTTTGGTCCAGCATATTTCCTGCCTGGCTTTGGTCGGCTTTCCAGTTCAGCATGTATGAAATAAAAGACATACACATAACTGCTGCAATGACGATGAGCAGTAATCCGAAAAAAATTCTCGGTTTGGAAAGCGTTTTATTTATTTCCTGCGCTGCAGGGGTAGGGGTTGCTGTATTTTTTTTCATAGATTCAATGGTGGCAAAAATACTCTTTTTCAATAAGAAATCACAGTTTTTTGCCTGCTTCTGCGCCAGACTTCACCTCTTTTTTCCTACAATTATTTGATAAATATCAACTTTCAAATTCGCCGAATAATTTTATAGTATGTATTTTTGCAGTTTTCAGAATAAAATCAAAATTAACCTTCAATTTTCGGGATGAAGAAACTCCAGAACATTATCGTGAACACCAGAACTATGGCTGTGCTGCTGTTTCTTTTTGCATTTGCAATGGGATATGCCACATTTATTGAAAACGACTATGGTACGCCTACCGCAAAAGCGCTGGTTTACGAAGCGTGGTGGTTTGAACTCCTGATGCTGCTGCTCATCATCAACTTCATTGGTAATATTTCGCGTTACCGCCTTTGGAGAAGGGAAAAATGGCCTGTATTGGTTTTTCACCTTTCTTTTATTCTGCTTTTCATCGGTGGTGCCATTACGCGCTACATCAGCTATGAAGGAATTATGCATATCCGGGAAGGGGAAACCTCAAATGAAATTGTTACCGATAAGAATTTCTTTAAAATCCAGATCGAGGAAAATGGTGATGTACTGAGCTATAAGAACATTCCGTATCAGATGTCGCCGCTGCGAAAAAATTTCAAAGCTTCCTATGATTATCACGGTAAAAAGGTTTCTGTACGGACAGTTGATTTCATTCAGCGCAAAAAAGACAGCCTGATCGCAGATCAAAACGGAACCGACTATCTGCATTTTGTGTACGCCGGTGACAATGGAAGAGTAAATTACTTCTTGAGAAACGGCGAAAGCAAATCGGTGAACGGTGTGCTCGTAAGCTTTAACCGTGCGATTGACGGCGCGATTGAATTTAAATCGGAAGGAGAAAATCTGCTGATCAAAACACCGGAAGACGCGAGTTACATGGTGATGGCAAATCAGCAGACCGGAAATACAAAAAAAGACGAATATCAGCCTTTGGCACTTCGAAGTCTTTATACGATCGGAGAACTGCGACTGGTGGTGCCTGAAGGAATTCGCAAAGGCAAACTGATGGCTTTTGAAGGTGACCGTAAAAAAGATGAACGCTTACCTGATGCATTGACTATAGAGGTTTCCGGTCCGCAGACTAAGAAAAATGTAGAACTGGTAGTGGAAAAAGGAAATCCAAATCTTTTCAAGCAGGTTACCTTAGACGGAATGAACATGATGATCGGTTTTGGTCCGATCGTCTACAATACGCCTTTTGCCCTGAAACTTGACGATTTTGTGATGGAAACTTACCCGGGCAGCTCCTCACCAAGTGCTTATGAGAGCCATGTACAGATTATCGATGAAGGTAAGCAGACCCCGTATAAGATTTATATGAATAATGTACTGAATCATAAAGGCTACCGCTTTTTCCAGGCGAGTTTTGATTCAGACAGGCAGGGAACCGTTCTGTCTGTAAACCATGATTTCTGGGGAACATTGATAACTTATATCGGCTACTTTTTCCTGTTTACTGCAATGTTCGTAGTATTTTTCTGGAAGGGAACCCATTTCTGGAAATTGAATTCCATGCTGAAAAACATCAGCAAAAAGAAAACGATTACCGTTTTGGCGCTCTTAATCTCGATTGGTTTATCAGCTCAGAAAATTGAAACACACGGTACATCCGACGGAAGTCGCGACAACATTACCGTACAGCAGAATACGGATGATCACACAGGACATAACCACGCTCCGGGTGAAGGTCATGAAAATGATACCGTCGTGCAGGGATCACCGGTTACTTAGCAGAATTCTGTGGCCAGATCTTTCAATCAGATGCGGAATATTACTGCTGACCAGATCATCGAAAGAACCAGAATTTCCAAAGAACATGCAGATAAATTCTCTTACCTGCTGGTACAGAATTATGAGGGGAGAATTGTTCCGATCAGTACGCAGGCACTCGATGTTCTACGGAAACTGTATAAAAGAGATAAATTCCGTGGAGCAGACGGCAAATATTTAACAGCTGAACAGTGGTTTCTGGCGATCAATACCGATACCCCGAGCTGGACAATGGTGCCCATGATCAAAGTCGGAACCAAAGGGGGCGATGCTTTGAAAATGAAGACCAAAGCAAACGACGAAGGCTATACTACTTTATTGAATCTGTTTCCGAGTGACAGCAACGGCAACCTCAATTATATTCTCGATGAAGATTATAACCGCGCTTTCCAAAAGAAACCTGCTGAACAAACCAATTACGATAAAGAAGTTATCGCCGTAAATGAGCGTGTTCAAATTTTTAATGAATTTTTCAGCGGACAGTTTCTCAGAATTGTTCCGGTAAAAAACGATCCCAATTCCACATGGCATTCTTGGCTCGATCAGAATTTCGAACCGGATTCCGAAAGCCAGAAGG
>JAEWOM010000297.1 GCA_023399675.1 Bacteroidota bacterium | reverse complement strand
GTAGGAGGCGGGATTTATACCAAAGCAGCCGATGTTGGTGCAGACCTGGTTGGTAAAGTAGAAGCGGGAATTCCGGAAGATGACCCGAGAAATCCGGCAACTATTGCAGACAACGTTGGTGACAATGTTGGTGATGTTGCAGGGATGGGCGCTGACCTTTTCGGCTCTTATGTGGCAACCGTACTCGCAACGATGGTACTGGGACGTGAAACATTCTCTGAGGATGCTTTCGGCGGATATGCACCAATTCTTTTACCGATGCTTATCGCAGGCCTTGGAATTATCTTTTCCATTGTCGGAACTTTCTTTGTGAAAATCAGTGATACGGCAGGAAACAGCACTTCTGCGGTTCAGAATGCACTGAATATCGGAAACTGGGGAAGTATTGTACTTACTGCGATTACTTCTTATTTTCTGGTCAATTACCTGCTTCCGGATACAATGGTTCTTCGCGGACATGAGTTTACTAAAACGGGCGTATTCGGTGCCATTATCGTTGGACTTGTAGTGGGAACGCTGATGAGTATCATTACCGAATTTTATACGGCGATGGGCAAAAGACCGGTCTCCAGCATCGTAAGACAGTCGTCAACAGGACATGCGACCAATATCATCGGAGGACTTTCCGTAGGAATGGAATCTACTTTGCTTCCGATTCTTGTTTTGGCAGGTGGTATTTACGGTTCTTATCTGTGTGCCGGACTGTACGGTGTGGCAATTGCTGCGGCCGGAATGATGGCTACTACTGCGATGCAACTTGCGATCGATGCTTTCGGTCCGATTGCTGACAATGCTGGTGGAATTGCCGAAATGAGTGAATTGCCGAAAGAAGTAAGAGAAAAAACTGATATTCTGGATGCCGTTGGAAATACTACTGCTGCAACCGGAAAAGGATTTGCCATTGCTTCTGCAGCACTTACTGCACTTGCATTATTCGCGGCATTTGTCGGAATTGCTAAAATTGACGGTATCGATATCTATCGTGCAGATGTTCTTTCCGGATTGTTTGTAGGTGCGATGATTCCATTCATCTTTTCATCACTTGCCATTACGGCGGTAGGAAAGGCTGCTATGGCGATGGTGGAAGAAGTAAGAAGACAGTTCAGAGAAATTCCGGGAATTCTGGAAGGAAAAGCTGAACCGGAATATGAAAAATGTGTAGCCATTTCTACCGATGCATCGATCAGAAAAATGATGTTGCCGGGAGCAATCGCAATTATTTCACCGCTTTTGGTTGGATTTATCTTCGGACCTGAAGTGCTTGGAGGATTCCTTGCAGGTGCTACAGTTTCAGGGGTATTGATGGGTATGTTCCAGAATAATGCCGGAGGCGCCTGGGATAACGCTAAAAAATCATTTGAAAAAGGAGTTGATATCAACGGAAAAACATTTTATAAAGGTTCAGAACCGCACAAAGCTTCTGTAACGGGTGATACCGTTGGAGATCCGTTCAAAGATACTTCCGGACCGTCGATGAATATCCTGATCAAGCTGATGTCCATTGTTTCTCTTGTAATCGCACCGACACTTGCAGTAATGCACGCCGATCAGATTCAGCAGAACCGCGCCGAAAAACTGGCAGCGTTACAACTTGCTTCAGCGGGAACCGTGCACGGTCCTGCAGTGAATCAGGCTACTGCTCTAAATGAAGCCGGAGATCCGGCGCTGGTTGTGCCGACAGGTACAGTGAATGTGGATGGTGATTATCAGTATGTACTGGGTCCTGATACACAGGTTACACTTCCTAATGGAGAAGTAATGCTGATCGGTGCCAACAGCCAACTGATCAACCTGAATGAAGGACTTCGTCTGCAGGATCAGAGCTTGCTGAATGATCAGAACTGGTACACAATTGAAAATCTATTCTTTGCATCAGGCAGCAGTGATCTTAAACCGGGATCAGAACTTCAGTTGACCAATCTCGCAAAAATGATGAATGCTTATCCATCAATGCGCGTTAAACTTGGAGGATATACGGATAATACCGGAAATCCGGACAGCAATGTGAAACTGTCTAACCTGCGTGCGCAGACAGCCAAACTGAAACTGATTGAAAGCGGAATTCCGGCTGACAGAATAGAAGCGGAAGGCTATGGTGAGCAGTTCCCGATCTGTGCTGCGAATGATACCGATGAATGTAAAGCGCAGAACCGAAGAATCGATGTTCGTGTTTTATCTTTCTAATACAGAATAATTATAAAACAGAAACGGGTGCTTATTTTGAGGCATCCGTTTTTTTTATTTCCAGTAAGCATGCAGACGGTCCGCAGCTTCACGAATCGTCTCTTCTTTTTTCGCAAAACAAAACCGCAAATAACCCGTGCTCCTTCCGTCACAATAAAATGCGGAATAGGGAATGGAAGCAACTTTTGCTCTGCGAATTAAATTAAAGGCGAAATCAGCATCATCATAACTTGAAGAGGTGGCATATCTGAATGTTTGAAACAGTCCGCCCTGCGCAATATTTGCCGGCTGCAGCGGTAGGCCGCTGAAAACTTCAAGCATCAGATCTCTTTTCTGCTGCAAAAAAATCTGATGTTCATCCACATTGAAAACATCGAGGTATTTGGCAATCGCATGCTGAGAATGCATGTTGATTGTAAAAGTCAGGTATTGGTGAATTTGCCGGAAAGCTTTCGTGCACTCTTCCGAAGCAATTACGTAGCTGGCTTTCCAACCAGAAACATGAAACATCTTTTCAAAAGAATAGATGCAGAAACAACGTTCTTTGATGGCCGGATGGTGAAAAGCACTGATGAAAGGTTTGCCGTCGTAGCAGATCAGGTCATACACTTCGTCTGATATCACGATGATGTCTGTATCTTTTATCAGTTCCCAAAGGTTCTGCCATTCCTGTTCGTCCCAGATTTTCCCGGTTGGATTTTGCGGAGAATTCACGATTATCGATTTCGTTCTGGAGGTAATTGATTTTTCCAGTAGATTCCAGTCAACTTCAAAGTTTTCGTCGAGTGGTACGCACACCGGTATTGCCTTCATCATTTCAACTGCCGGTAAATACGTGTCGTAGCATGGCTCGAGCAATATCACTTCATCGCCGGGTTCCAGAAAAGTGGTAAACGCAATGTAGATTCCGTAGGTAGCACCGGGAACGATGGATATTTCATGATCTTCCAGGAAGAGCGGATTCTGCCGTGCAGCATTAAAACGAATCAGACTCTGTTTCAGGTAGGGAAGTGCAAAATTTGAAGCGTATGGATTCATATCTTCTCCTGCCGCTTCAATCAGAAAGTCTTTCAGCCTTGAATCTATCGCATAATCCGGGCTGCCCTGAGATAAATTTACTGCATCATGCTGTACAGCGAGTCCGCAAACCTCAGTGAAGATATTGGTTTCTTTCCCGGTATGACGGCTTTTGAAGTGAGGCATGGTTACAGTTTTTCAGGGTGATTGTTTAAAGAAATTTCTTAAGATTCTGAATGGCTTCAGCTACCGTTTCCTGTTTTTTTGCAAAGCAGAACCGGATGAGCCCGGTATTTTTTTCATCGTGATAAAATGCAGACACCGGAATGCAGGCCACCTTTGCCGTTTTCGTCAGCCAGACTGCAAATTCTTTGTCACTGAGTTCAGGTTTAATATTCCTGAATCCGGCAACCTGAAAATAACTTCCCTGCGCTTTATTCTGAAGCTCAAAAGGCGTATCCTTCAGCAGTTCGACAAAATAGTTTCTCCTCGCTTCCATTTTCTTTCGGTTATCAGCGGGATCGAAGATTTCAAGATATTTTGCAAGAGCAAACTGTGCCGGCGCATTCACACAGAAAGTCAGATACTGATGTACGCGGCGGAAGGCTTCGCTCAGCTCTTCGGAAGCGATAACATAACCGACTTTCCAGCCTGTGATGTGAAACATTTTCCCGAACGAAAAAATGCAGAAAGATCTTTCTTTCAGGCCGGGGTGGTGAAAGCAGCTGTAAAATTCAGCATCGTCATAAACCAGTAAATCATAGACTTCATCTGAAATAATCAGAATCTGTGTGTCTTTTACTAATTCGTAGAGTTTATCAAAAATTTCTCTGTTCCAAACTTTTCCGGACGGATTATGCGGGAAATTGATGATAATGGCCCGCGTTTTCGCACTGATTGCGTTTTTTAACAGAACCCAGTCGGGCTCGAAGTCATCATTTAGGGATACAAAAACCGGAATTCCGCCATTCAATTCAATTGACGGCACATAGCTGTCGTAGCAAGGTTCCAGAACGATTACTTCATCACCGGGTTGCAGAATGGCCGTAAGCGCTGAATAAATCCCGTATGTTGCACCGGGCGTTACCGTTATTTCGTTTTTTGAAACCTGCAACGGGTTCTTGCGGACACTGTTAAAAGTGATCAGATTTTCAATCAGCAAAGGGTTTCCCGCGAGTGGTGCATATTGATTATAATTCAGGTCGGTGGCTTCGTGCAGCAGTTTCTTAAGACGGCTGTCCACTTCGTAATCCGGAAAACCCTGGGAAAGATTTACTGCTCCGTACTGCTGCGCAAGTGCGGACATTTCAGAGAATATCGTCAGGTCTTTTCCGCTGTGTTTTCTTTTGAGATTCATCAGATAAATATACTAAAACCAATTGTGCATTAAGAACTTTTAGCATCGATAATATGAAATGTCGTTACTTTTTTACTGAAATGCTTCAGGAATTCTGAAAAAATCTCAGGGAATTTAATTGGTCTTGTTCAATAAAACTCTTCTACAGGATTGGTCAAAGCGTTATCTGAAAACACGAAAAATATGACTAAAAATATTATCTTTAGGCTCTTAATATCAACCGATCATGAAGAAGTTTACGACAATTATTACTGCTGCAGTTCTTACCGTAACGTTAACCGGATGCACGGCGCAGAATTCTTCCAAATCTGAAAAAGTGTTTTCAGAGGCCTTTAATTCGATCACTGCGGATGAGCTCAAAAAAAATCTCTACGTTATTGCTGCAGATGAAATGGAAGGCCGGCAAACGGGAAGTGCAGGACAGAAAAAAGCGGGTAATTATATGGTAAATTACTATAAAGAGCGTGGCATCGGTTTCCCGCAGGCACTGGGTTCATATTATCAGCCGGTTCCGGCTACCTTCTTAAACAAAAACAAAAGAGGCACTAAACTCGAAGATTCCGAGAATATCCTTGCATTCATCCGCGGAACGGAAAAGCCTGATGAAATTATTGTAATCTCAGCACATTACGATCATGTCGGGATGAAAAATGACCAGATCTACAATGGAGCAGATGACAACGGAAGCGGAACTGTGGCGGTAATGGAAATTGCTGAAGCGTTTAAAAAGGCGAGCGATGCAAAACAGGGCCCGAAGAGATCCGTTTTATTTCTGCATGTTACCGGTGAAGAGCACGGACTTTTCGGTTCCGATTATTATACACAAAATCCAGTGTTTCCGCTGGCGAATACCGTAGCGAATCTCAACATCGATATGATCGGTCGGGATGATGCAGAAAACCGCGGTAAAGAGTATGTGTACGTGATCGGTTCAGCGATGCTGAGCTCGGAACTGAAGAAAATAAGTGAAGAGGCGAATAAGAAATTCACCAATCTGGAACTCAATTACAAATACGACGATCCGAAAGACCCGCAAATGTTATACTACCGTTCAGATCACTATAATTTTGCAAAACACAATATTCCGGCAGCATTTTACTTTGACGGTATTCATGAGGATTATCACAAGCCAACAGACACCTCAGAAAAAATTGATTTTCCACTGCTGCAGAAGCGAACCCAGCTTATTTTTGCTACTGCCTGGGAACTCGCCAACCGCGACGCACGCATTATCGTAGACGGAAAAAATACCCGCTGATTGGGCAACAGCACGGCCTCATAGTTCAACGGATAGAATAGAAGTTTCCTAAACTTTAGATCCAGGTTCGATTCCTGGTGAGGCTACAATTTTAATTTACAATCATCTGCTTTTTCAGTTGATTGTATTTTTTTCCCAACTGAATTATAAACAAAAATTTAGTTTAACGTCGGTGCTTAGAGGCGAAGATCAAAACGGTAGCGGTGTTTTTCAATCGGGGTGAATTGTCCCACGTTGTAAGTTTCCACATCAATATTTCCGTTTTTTCCGATGGTCATGATTCGGATCATGGGATTGTGTACGGTTTCATCAGGAACCTTGGTACGTTCAAGCGCAGGTATGTGGAGGTATTGAATATTTCCGATTTTTTTCGAATGTCCCGTTCTGTCCATATCCATGTGCAGGTCTCCCGAAACAACAGTGACGAGATTAGGTTGTGACAGCACCTGAGAACGGAAAACTGCATTTTCGATTCCTTTGTCTGCACTTTCACTGTAAACACCCTTGTGTGCACTGTGAACGACGAGGATTACCGGTTTGGGAGCCAGTTTTTTGATCTGCTGGGCAATGTTCGTTGCTCCTTTGTCGTTAAAATCCCTGCCGTTATCCGGCGAAGCGAGTACAAAAGCAAATTTCGGATGGTTCAGTATATAATTCGGTGATTCAATTGCGGGGTTCCACTGTTTGGCAAATTCCATAAAGCGCTCAACCGTACTTCCGTGTTCTTCATTTCCCATAATGGGGTAGAAGGCCGGCTTCAGATTTTTAAGTACTTCCGTCGCTTCTTCGTACTGAATTTCGGTTCCTTTATGCGCTATATCGCCGATTCCGATAACAAAATCCACGGCATTGCTGCCGGAAAGCGAATTGATGTGCTGAACAGCGGCATCTGTGTGCGGAAACTGAGCGCACGGTTTTGGTTCGGCATCGCCAAGGAAGGCTACTCTCAACAGGTTATCATCAGTACGGGCTGAATTGCCGATGTGGTACTCCTTCCAGCCATAGGACTGAACGGTAGCCTCACGATTGGAGTTGGTTGCAGCACAGTTTTGTAAAATGAATCCGAAAAGTAGTAAATAAGAAAAGTACCGAAATGTCATGTCGTTTGTATAAGATAGCCAAAAGAGCAAAATTATCTTTTAATTTCCGTAAAAGGCAATTTTCTATATTAAGTTTATATTATTTATTCGTTATGCAGACATTAATGATATTCTTTGTGAATGTTTGTTGAGAATTTTTCCAAAGAAAAGAGGTGAATTCTCCTTTACGCAGATTTTGGGATCCTTAGAAATAATTCTTCAGAACGGCTCGGCGAAAAATGATCTGGAAAAGATTCATTCAATGAAACAGCCCGCTCTTTAGAAGCGGGCTGAGTAGATAGAACATCTCATTTTTTAGTTAGACAACAACAAAAAAGAGAAGGCGACAACTCCTTCTCTCAAATTTTTATATTAAGTGTAAATATTTCTGAAACCGAATAAAGTAAAACTGTTTTCACTTGTGTTCTTATTTCTTTTATAAATATAAGACTAAAAATAATACCAAACGTGAACAGCGTGTTAAAATTCACAGGTTATCCACAATATTTTGTGGAAAACATTGATTATCAGGGAGATTAATTTTACACTTGTAAATTCTTTCGCAGTTTTTCCAGCCAGTCGGCATCAATACGGCGGATTCGCTGCTGGTCGTCTTCAAAAAGAACCCAAACCGTTCGTGATTCAACCACTAGTTCACCGTTCACAAAAAACTCCACTTTACGGGGCTGTCTCAGGCCTTCCGGATTTTCAGGGTAGGTTTTCACCGTTATTTCATCTCCCAGAAAAACCTGTTTTTTATACTGTATGTGGTGATCAACCAGCACCCAATAATCGTTTGCGTAATCCGTTTTGTCTTTCACGAGCTCCCAGTGTTCCCCTGCAGCTTCTTCAACCCAATGTACATACTGCACATTATTTACGTGATGAAGATGGTCCAGATGGTCTTCATTAATCTTGAATGTTTTCGAATAGGTAAGCATTGTTATCCTTTTTTTTGGCTGGCCTTAATTGCAGCTCTTTATTTAATATTTTATACAGTTCATCAGAAGACATTCCATCTTCAGAAATCAGCTTGAAATCGAGATACTTTACTTCCTCAGAAGAATATCTTTTTCCTACGGTTATTTCAGTTAGACTCTCGAGTGAAATATTTTTCGCATCGATTAAATAAATGGTGTCGCCCTGTTTGCCAAGCTCAATTTCCTCTCCTAAATTTTTATACGGATGATACTTTGCCTCAACTGAAAATCCTTGATTGTCGATGGAAAAAAGTTCCTGACCGTCACACAGAACAAAGGGAACGGTCAATAAAATAAAATTTGAAACAGCGTGCATCATGACTGACCAGAAAAAGCCAAGCCTGTTCCGGACATATCCCAGCACGAAACCGACCAGTATCTGTGATGAAACAATAATCGGTATGAATGCGATGAATAGCACATTCCACTCATTTTCATAATTAAGCAGATGAACCAGTCCGAACAGAAGAGCAATAACGTAAAATATTGCGCCGTAGAAGCGCCGCCAAATTTTCTTTAGCTGCAGTGCCGGAAAGACAGAATGAAGAAGCAATCCCGGTACATTTCTGTTCCATTTCAGCGGCAGACGAAAAATGAGTTCTTCAAAAACCGGTGCAATGACCACTGCAAAAAACAGCATCACAAAAACATTCATTTCGTCGAGTTCTTCCGTGTACTGCAGTTTTACTAATCTGTCAGCTAATTCTACGGCTGGAATGATGATAACAGTAATAATCAGCAGCGAGAAGATCAGCAGAATATTGAAAATTCTGTACTTGGACGTAAAGTTTAGTTTTTCATCGAAATGCTCTACCGGATTTTTACAGTACTGCAGGAAAGCAGTGATGTCAGTTGTGAATGCAGAAAAAAAATTCTTGAACGCGTTTTTCATTTATTTCAGTTTCTCCGCAATATACTTCGCTGTCTGGGATTTCTTATTCTTTGCTAGATTTTCCGGTGTTCCTTCAAATACTATTTCGCCACCGTGTTTTCCGGCTTCCGGACCGATATCGATGATCCAGTCGGCAGATTTGATGATGTCCGGCTGATGTTCAATGACAATGACTGAATGTCCGAGTTCAACCAGTGCCTGCAGGGAGGTCAGCAACTTTTTTATGTCATGAAAATGAAGACCTGTTGAAGGTTCATCGAAAATAAATAAGGTCTTATCCGTCGTTACACCTTTTACCAGAAACGATGCGAGTTTTACGCGCTGCGCTTCGCCACCGGAAAGTGTGGACGAACTCTGGCCGAGTTGAAGATATCCCAAACCGACGTCCTGAAGCGGCTTCAGCTTGGTTACGATTTTTTCTTCTTTATTGTCTTTAAAAAATTCCAGCGCTTCATCCACTGTCATATGCAGGATGTCTGAAATATTTTTGTCGTCGAATTTCACTTCGAGAATTTCCGGTTTGAAACGGGTTCCCTTGCAGGTTTCGCACTCGAGTTCAATGTCCGCCATAAACTGCATCGATACATTGATCACCCCTTCACCTTTGCATTCGTCACAGCGGCCGCCATCGACATTGAATGAAAAATGCTTGGTTTTATAGCCCATCATTTTGGACAGTTTCTGTTTCGCAAACAGATCACGGATATCGTCGTACGCTTTCAGATACGTTACGGGGTTCGAGCGTGAAGATTTCCCGATCGGATTCTGATCGATCAGTTCAATGTTTTTGATGAGTTTTTTCGGAAATTCCACTGAATCGTAATCTCCTTTTTTACCACCCATTCCCAATTGAATCTGAATATCGGTGGTTAAAATTTCCTTCATCAGTGTCGATTTTCCTGAGCCTGAAACACCGGAAATAACCACCAAACTTTCCAAAGGCACATCGACATCGATGTTTTTAAGATTGTTTTGTCGTGCACCTTTAATTTTTACAAATTCTTTTGCTTTACGCCTTTTCTGGGGAACTTTTATTTCCAGTTCACCGGTCAGGTATTTCGAAGTGAGTGTATCTGCATTTTTGAGCTCTTTAAAATTCCCGGCAAAGACGAGTTCACCACCCAGATATCCGGCTTCCGGACCGATATCGATGATATAGTCGGCAGCGCGCATCACATCTTCATCATGTTCCACAACAATAACGGTATTTCCGAGATCGCGAAGGTTTTTGAGCACCTGAATGAGATTTTCTGTATCTCGGGAATGAAGTCCGATAGAAGGTTCATCAAGTATGTAAATGGATCCGACCAGCGAACTGCCAAGGCTTGTTGCCAGATTAATTCTCTGCGATTCACCGCCGGAAAGCGTGTTGGAAGTCCGGTTTAATGTTAAATATCCCAGTCCGACTTTCAGTAAAAATTCAAGTCGCGTCGTTATTTCGTATAGGAGTCTTTTGGCAATTTCCTGATCGTGGTCAGATAATTTAAGTGAGCTGATCAGCGGCAGCAGTTCATCCAAAGGCAGTTCGATCATGCTTTGAATATTGTGTCCGTCAATTTTCACCCATTCTGTCTCTTCACGCAGACGCAGGCCTTCACATTCGTAGCACAGTGTTTTTCCACGATAGCGCGAAATCATCACGCGGTACTGGATTTTATATAAATTTTCCTCCAACATTTTAAAAAATGCTGTGACAGAAGGAAAGTTTGAGGATTCATCTCCTTTCCAAAGGTAATTTTTCTGCTCTTTGGTCAGCTGATGATAGGGTTTATGAATCGGGAACTCTTTGCCGGCTCTTTTGATGAATGCCTTTTTCCATTCGCTCATGCTTTCACCGCGCCAGGATGCGACAGCATCTTCATAAATGGAAAGATTTTTGTTCGGTACTACAAGATCTTCATCAATGCCGATTACTTTTCCATAGCCTTCACAGACCGGACATGCACCGTACGGATTGTTGAAACTGAAAAAATGAACATTCGGTTCCAGAAATTCCATGCCGTCGAGCTCAAATTTATTGGAGAACTCACGGATTTTTCCTGTGTCCAGATTTTTAAGCGAACAGTAACCGTGGCCTTCGTAAAACGCCATCTGTATGGAATCGGCGAGGCGCTGTAGAAAATGCTCATCGTCATCGTACGAAAAACGGTCAATAACAAGCTGGATTTCCATATCTTTTTCCGGGACGAAGCCAAAACTTTCGAGGTCTTCGATGCCTGCAACATTCCCGTTCACTTCAAGTCGGGTAAATCCTGATACTTTCAGTGTATTCATTAACTCGTCAAAATTCCGCACCTCAAAGTTCAGTGGTGCCCGCAGCAGGAAAGTTGTTCCGGCAGATTTTTTAATAAAATCCACGACATCACTTACCGAATCTTTTTTTACTTCCTCGCCCGAAACTGGGGAGTAGGTTTTCCCGATTCTGGCAAACAGCAGTTTCAGGTAATCATAGATTTCGGTCGAAGTTCCGACGGTTGATCTCGGATTTGAAGAAATAACCTTCTGCTGAATAGCGATTGAAGGTGCCAAACCTTTGATATCGTCAATTTTTGGTTTTTCGAGTTTCCCTAAAAACTGTCTTGCGTAGGAACTCAGGCTTTCAACATATCGGCGCTGGCCTTCTGCGTAAATGGTATCAAAAGCCAGTGAAGATTTTCCTGAGCCGGAAACGCCCGTAATGACGATCAGTTTATTCTTCGGAATATGCACATCAATATGTTTCAAATTATTGAGGTGTGCATTTTTAACGAAAATTTCCTTTTTTATATCGATGTGATCTGCGGTAGCCATGGTAAAATAAAGACCTGCAAAATTACGGAAAAAATGGCGGGGAACAGAGTTTGTCCGATTGCACATCTGTTTAATGCGAGTCATAAACATTTTGGTAAGGGTAAATACCCGGCAATAATTTCATTTGAAAAATGGGTTGATACGCAAAAACAGAATATTGTATAAATTTGGTTGGACAAACAGTTATCAGGCAACCCACGAAGATGAATTAATAGAATTTTGTGATGTAATAAATGCTTTCATCATTTAAAATTATAGGTCTATTCCTTTTGTCAGTGGAAAAAATACAGAATCAGCTATGGTAAACAGACTGACCATTTTTATCGTTATCCTTTGCTTTAATAGCCTTTCAGCGCAGAACAGTTTAGACTGCTCCAAATGCGCCGATCAACTCATCAATCCGGAACAGATCAAAAATCTGAGTATTGACGAACTGCGGTTTCTGACAAATGACCTGTTTGCAAGAAGGGGGTACAAGTTTAGTAATGAGAGCATCGATTTCTATTATTCCGAGAAAAACTGGTATAAACCGGTGAGCGATAACAGTAAAATTGTCTATTCCGAAACCGAAAAGAGGAACATTAAAACATTTCAGGACAGAACTGCTGAACTGCTGAGAGACAGAGAAAAACTCACCAATGAACTGAAAGCTTTTCAAACGGCCTTTTTACAGAATAACAGACAAATACTGAAATCGAGGTTCAATTTTGATTCTGAGGATGTTAACCGTAAGTATCTTTCAGAGGTATTGCAGAAAGTAAATATCGATGAGCTCAAATGGTTCAAAAAACAGGGACATTATATTAATATTGTTGATAATCTGGAGGAAACGGTTGGTTATACAGTAACCGTTTCAGGATCGTCGATAAATTTTATCTACGATTACGACGGGGGTTCAGAGGAAGTGAAGGACGATTTCTATCCTTCACCTTACAATCAGGAATTCACGCATTTTTGGGAATTCGAATGGAAAAACGGCAAGTTGAAATTCATCCGGCTGAACACTGCGGGTTGAGAAAGTACTGTAAAAATGAGTTATTGAACTGAATTGAAGGCTGTGTCAACGCAATATTTTAGCAAAACCGGATTCTTAATTCCATCGGTTATATTTTTTGTCGCCGGCTTGGTCTTCACGCAAAATTATTTTTATTTGAATGCTTTTGCCAAGAACAATCCCCAAATAGCGCGATGGGTGGACGATCATCAACAGCAAAATCCCTGAAAATTTACTGATTAATAAATCCGGGATTTCACCCCGATTAATTCTGCCTTGAAGTTCATTTTTTTATTAAATTGGTCTTATTATACAAACCCTATGAAAGCCTCAACTTTTGCTGTGCGCATCCGGTTATTAATGCAGAATCAACTGATCATTCTGCTCTTTTTTCTGGTTCCGGTTTTCGGATATTCACAAAAGAATTCCGAAGAACAGGAAGTAATCAGGAAAATGTGCGCAGAATTTAAAAACACAGCCGAGCTTAGTGAAAAAGAGCGTGTAGATAATCTGTTTAACCGGTTTCTGTATCCCTATCTGGAAAAATTTCCGGAGGAAAAATTCACTGAAGTAGGCGAAGCGATGTTTTTCCGTTTTCAAAAGGAATGTCAGGAATTCAGACAATTTTTGCTCGATAACAGCAATACCGAGCACTGGAAAGCCGTTTCCGAAATGCCGGAAATAGAATTTACTCCGGAACAAAAAACTGAATTTAATCGCCATGCGAATTATTATTATTTCGAAGGTGTAGGAAATGACATTACGAACGTAAAAATTGCAGACGGAATATGGATGGAGGAATTTCCGGATAATACCTATTCAAAAAACAAATTTTACTGGGAAAATGATTCGAGATTTATCCTGGAACATATCGAGAGCAACAATGAGGCAAGAAAGGCTTTCAGCCGGAAAGGCGAAAAGTATCAGTACACCGTGATCAGCAAACGGCAGAATTACTACACCGTAGCAGCGCAGATACCGGGTCAGGACGAAATTTTGCTTTTTAAACTGTTTAGAAGATTGAACCGATAACTTCCCAATTTACATACTTAAAACCCTCACCATGAAATCTCCTTATTTTGTTAGACCTGCAAAGTTCATTTTTGCATTATTTTCTGTCATCTGCAGCTTACAGATGTTCGCACAAAACACAGATAAGTTAACTCAGCCAATTATTGAAGAAGCGCAGAAACTTTACCGTTCGGAGATGGCGTCATGGCACGGCACAGATCTTTTTATGGCAAAATATCCGAATCGTGCGAATATCGGCGGCTATTTTTCCTACGGTGAAAACAAAGAAAATGTGAATGTGTTTTTTTCGAAAACCGAACCTCCAAGAATCATCGGCACCATCCGATTTGATGAGCATTTTGATC
>JAEWOM010000286.1 GCA_023399675.1 Bacteroidota bacterium | reverse complement strand
CCTACAATAACGCACGCATTCGGAGAAACAGAAACTTGGCAGTCGGTAAAAGCGTACAGCGCATCGATCGTTTTATCAGGAGAAACATCACTGTGCAGATGGATCAGAATTTCCACCTTGTCGGATGTATTATCTTCGATTTTTTTGATTTTGATCTTACCTCTTTCAGTCGCCTTAACAATGCTGTCGATCAGTTCACCGGTATTTTTCGAAAAAGGAAGTTCGGTAATCGCGAGTGTATTTTTATCTTTTTGAATAATTCTGGCCCGAGCCCGAACCTTTCCGCCACGTTCTCCATCATTGTATTCCGAGGCATCGAGCATTCCGCCGGTCAGAAAATCAGGTAAAATCTGGAATTTCTTTCCTTTCAGGTGTGCGATGGTCGCCGTAATCAGTTCATTAAAGTTATGGGGCAAAATTTTGGTGGACAGTCCGACACCGATTCCTTCTACTCCCTGTGCTAAAAGCAGCGGGAATTTCACCGGCAGATCTATCGGTTCATTATTTCGTCCGTCGTAGGATTTGGACCATTCCGTAGTCTTCGGATTGAAGACCACTTCCAGTGCGAACGGCGTCAGGCGCGCTTCAATATAACGAGCTGCTGCTGCTGAATCGCCCGTGTAAATATTTCCCCAGTTTCCCTGTGTATCAATCAGCAGCTCCTTCTGACCGATCTGTACCATGGCATCTGTAATAGAGGAATCGCCGTGCGGATGGTACTTCATGGTGTTACCCACGATATTCGCCACCTTGTTGTAACGTCCGTCCTCGAGTTCACGCATGGAATGCATGATTCTGCGCTGCACCGGTTTAAAACCGTCGAACACAGACGGAATGGCGCGGTCGAGAATTACGTAAGAAGCGTAATCCAAAAACCAGTCTTTATAAAGACCTGAAACCTTTCTTAAACTTTCTCCTTCCTGTAGATTTTCTTCATTCATTCTGTTGCCGCTTCTTTGCGGTTATTTTCTTGATTCTGTTTGATTACCCGGGACAGTGAGGTTTTCAAATCCTTAATATCTTTGTTTTTGAGGTACGAAATGTCATAGTTCAAAACGATCGGATGACCTTTCTTACTGCTGATGGTGATGAACAGTTTTTTGTACAGCTGCATATTTACCACTTCATACTTCAGCAGTTTATATTTGGGAAACTCATCACTCACTGTGTGACTGATGAACGGCAGCACATTTCTGTTCTTAAAATTCAAAGCTTCACCATCGCTGTCGTATTCGAAAATTTGCCTTCCACGTAAATACATTACGATGATCATGACTATCGGAACAATGATCAGCAGGTATTTCGCATGTCCCAGCCTGTCAATACCGAATATTCCTGTAAAAAACAGAAAAATTCCTACGGCAAGGGACATCAGCACAATCGAGTTCAGGAATTGATAAAGCTCCACTCTGTTTTTATTTGAGAGCCTCATTATGGTTATTATTTAGTTTTTGGTTTAATTTTCAGTTTTTATTTCATTATGTTTCTGTTTCTTCAAGTTTTTCTTTCCTCTCAATATCAGGATCTTCCACTACCAGATTTTCCAGAATAAAATTCTGGCGATCCGGCGTATTTTTACCCATATAAAATTCGAGCAGTTGTTCCACGGTCTGATCTTTTCCGATTACCACCGGCTGCAGACGAATATCTTTGCCTATAAAATGTTTGAATTCATCGGGCGAAATCTCTCCAAGCCCCTTAAATCTGGTGATTTCCGGATTTTTCCCGAGTTCCTGCAGTGCCTTCACGCGCTCCGCATCCGAATAACAGTATCTGGTTTCTTTCTTATTTCGCACACGGAAAAGCGGTGTCTGCAGAATATACAGATGACCGTTTCGTATTAAATCAGGAAAAAACTGCAGAAAAAAAGTGATCATCAGCAAACGGATGTGCATGCCGTCCACATCGGCATCGGTTGCAATAATGACCTGGTTATACCGTAAATCCTCCAGGGAATCTTCAATATTAAGTGCGGCCTGCAACAGGTTGAACTCTTCATTTTCGTACACTACCCTTTTCGTAAGTCCATAAGAATTCAGCGGCTTTCCCCGCAGCGAAAATACAGCCTGTGTATCTACATCCCTGGATTTGGTGATGGAACCTGATGCAGAATCTCCCTCGGTGATGAATATCTGTGATTCTGACTTGCGGGCTGCCTTCTGATCGTTGTAATGCTGTCGGCAGTCGCGCAGTTTTTTGTTGTGTAAAGAGACTTTTTTCGCTCTTTCACGAGCAAGTTTCTGGATGCCGGACAGTTCCTTTCTCTCTCTTTCAGAAATCAGGATTTTCCGCTGAATCGCTTCAGCAACCTCAGGATTCTGATGCAGGAAATTGTCCAGTTTATTTTTCAGAAAATCAATGATGAAGGTACGTACCGTCGGACCTTTCGGGCCCATATCATTGGAACCGAGTTTGGTTTTGGTCTGCGATTCGAAAACGGGCTCTTCTACATTTACAGAAATGGCTGCAATGATGGATTTTCGGATGTCCGCAGCTTCGAAGCTCTTGTTGAAATATTCCCGAACCGTTTTTACATACGCTTCTTTAAAGGCATTCAGGTGCGTTCCGCCCTGTGTGGTATTCTGTCCGTTTACAAACGAAAAGTAGCTTTCACTTTGCGATTTGTCGGAATGCGTAATCGCAACCTCGATATCATCGTCCTTCAGATGAACAATCGGATACAGAATTTCGCCTTCAATTTCCTCTTCCAGTAAGTCCTTCAGTCCATTTTCTGAAAAGAAAATCTCACCGTTGAACTGGATCTTCAGTCCCGGATTGAGATAGGCATAATTCCGAAGCATTCTTTCGATATACTCTTTCCGGAATTTATAATGAACGAAAATTTCAGGATCCGGTGTAAATGTGATTTCCGTTCCGCTTCTGTCCGAAGAATCGGTCTCAGCAAAGTTTTCGGTAATAATTCCACGTGAAAATTCCGCAGCTTTCATGCGTCCGTCGCGGAAGGACCGTACTTTGAAATAATCGGAAAGTGCATTCACCGCTTTTGTACCGACACCGTTCAGCCCGACTGATTTTTTGAAGGCCGTACTGTCGTACTTACCTCCGGTATTCATTTTGGAAACAGCATCCACCATTTTCCCGAGTGGAATTCCACGACCGAAATCGCGTATAACAACTTTCTTTTCGTCGAGCTTAATTTCAATTCTTTTCCCCGCTTTCATCCGGAATTCGTCAATGGAATTATCGATAATTTCCTTCAGCAGGATGTAGATACCGTCATCGGCTGACGAACCGTCGCCAAGTTTACCGATATACATCCCAGGACGCAGGCGGATATGCTCCTGCCAGTCGAGGGTTTTAATATTGTCGTCTGTATATTGAACCGTAGAATTTTCGCTCATAGAAATAGCTGCATCAGCATAATAAATGCAGTAATTCACAAAGATACAAAACGGAAAATGTTTTTGAAAACGATGTTGATATCTTTAATCGCAAACAGAGACACTTTTGATTGAAAATCCAGCTGTCTGCATATCATTTACGTACGCCGTGCGTGACGCAGATGAGTTAACAACACAAAAAATCCTTTTTAGAAACCGTCACCGTCGAGCAGATTACCCAGTCCGCCAAGTACACTTCCCTGTTCACCTTTTTTGGTTGTACCGAACTGAAGAATTCTACCTGCAAGCCTTGCAATCGGGAGTGTTTGAATCCAGACTTTTCCCGGACCGCGAAGTTGCGCGAAAAACAGACCTTCACCACCAAAAATGGAATTTTTGATGCCGCCGACAAACTGAATGTCATAGTCGACCGTATTGGTAAATGCAACGATACAGCCGGTATCAATTTTCAGGATCTCTCCGGGCTGCAGTTGTTTTTCGATAACATGTCCGCCGCTGTGTACGAAGGTCATACCGTCGCCTTCGAGCTTCTGCATAATAAAGCCTTCGCCGCCGAAGAGACCTGTTCCGAGTTTTTTCTGAAGTTCGATTCCGACAGACACACCTTTAGCTGCGCAAAGGAAAGAATCTTTCTGACAGATTACTTTTCCGCCCAGCTCCGCCAGGTTAAGCGGAATAATTTTACCGGAATACGGTGCCGCAAACGACACCTGTCTTTTTCCGTCGGAATTATTGGTGAATAAAGTCATGAACAGGTTTTCACCTGTCAGCAGTCGCTTTCCAGCTCCGAACAGTTTGCCCATCAAGCCCTTTTCATTACCGTCTCCGAACATGGTCTGCATCTGTATTCCTTCCGTCATCATCATAAAACTTCCGGGTTCTGCAATGACACTTTCCTGAGGGTCCAGTTCTATTTCAACGCACTGCATTTCTTCTCCGTGCAGCGTATAATCGATTTCGTGATTGTTCATGGTATTAGATTTGAGATTTGAATTTATGAAAATTAGTAAGCAAATCTGATATTTTGTTACAAAAAAAGGTTTACCATTTCTGATAAACCCGTCTTATTAATACATAAAAAAAACTAATCCCATTTGCTCTTGGTTGATGCTGCGTAAGCACCGCCACCAGTGAAAAACAGCGCCAGCGCACCGAAGAAAAACAGCGCCTGCACTTCAATAGCCCATGCACCCGTTTCTGTAAGCTGACCGATCCGGTCCAGTGCTGCGGTAAAAATAACCACAACCATGGTACCGCCCAGTAAAATTGAAGCGATACGCGTTCTGAAACCCACAATCATCATCAGCGGAGCGATAATTTCACCCAAATAAACAAGGTAAGCCAGTGCCGAAGGCAAACCGTTCTTTTCGAAAACACCTTCAATAAAACCGGTTCCGTTCTGCACTTTGGCAATTCCGTGCAGCAGCATGAGCATTCCGAGCGTTACCCTCAAAATCATCAGGCCTAAATCATTATTCTTTCCCATAATCAAAACTATCGCACAAAATTACGAAGCTTTATCAGGTATTCTCTTGATCTATGTTAAGATTGTCCTTTTTTTCATCCTTGGGAATTTCCACATCGGTAACCGCTTCAACGGCGGCATCGCGGTTCTCAACGAGCAGTTCCGTTCCGGGAAGCTGACCCCGCTCCATTTTATAGATCGCGTAAAAAATTCCGGGAAGCGATAAAAGCAGCGGACCGAAAACCAAGCCCATCACGCCGAACAGCTGCAGACCCAAAATCACTCCAAAAACCGTGATAATCGGGTGAATATCAGCCATCTTTTTCAAAATGGTAAATCGCAGCACATTATCGATTCCGCCCACCAGAATAAGACAGTAAAGTGCGAGAAACAGTCCGTTGTTCATATCTCCGGTCGCCATCTGATAAATGCAGACGGGAATCCACACGACCATGGTTCCCACCACCGGAATAATAGACGCAACACCGGTCATCAAACCCCAAAAAACCGCATTTTCAACACCGAAAATCAGGTAGCCGATGATTGCAATGACGGCCTGACTCACAGCTAAAATAGGAACACCGTACGCGTTGGATTTGATCAGATCAAAATTCTGCTTCAGAAAAAACCGGTTTGAATCGTCGGAAAACGGAAGCATGTCCCAGACAGCCTGTTCCATTTTTCGGTTTCCCGTGAGCATAAACCACAGAATAAATAAAGCAGTAAAAATGTTGGCAAAAAGCTGTCCCACCCAGTTCAGTGTAGAAGGCACATAACCCATAACACGGTTTACAATAGTCATAATCTGCTGATTATCAAACTGAAAATCAAATCTTTGAAGTAATTCCTGATTCTGAATCCAAGTGAGTACAGGCTGGAATTTCTCCGTAATCTCTTTCGGGTTCTTAATCTGTTCATTGATCTGAGGAATCAAAATTTCGAGGATTATCCAGATCGGGACACCAAAGGAAATGATGATGAGAAACAGTACCAGTGCGGTCGCCCAGTTTTTGTTCCAGTTTTTCTTTTCAACCAGAAACAGAAAGAATTTTCTCGTCACGACATACAGTGCCACACCGCCTAAAATTCCCTAAAGAAAATATTTCAGTTCAACGGTGATAAGGAGGACAAGAAGGGTTGTGAAAATGACAAGACCACGCTGAACGGTGATGTTTTTGTAGAGATTTTGCATGGAAGGGTTTTGTTATTCAAATGTATTCAAAAAAAAACTGAACCGCAGATATAATGCGGTCCAGTTGATAATATTTTACTGATTATTGTAATTCCTAGAAGTTACCGACCCATTTTTCGTAGGCATTGATGAATTTCTGAAAAACTTTTTCGGTTTCTTCAACGGCAGTTGTGCCGTCTTCTTTCCATATTTTAAATGCAGTGCCGATATACGCTTCGGGCTGCTGCATCATCGGAACATCGAGAAAGACCACTGCCTGGCGAATGTTGTGATTGGCCATTGCACCGCCGATTCCGCTTGGAGAACCCGTGGCTACAGCACCCGGTTTTCCTGCCCAAACACTGCTGCCGTACGGTCTGGAGCCAACGTCAATCGCATTTTTCAAAACTCCTGGGATGGTTCTGTTATATTCAGGAGAAACAAACAGGACACCGTCCGAATTCTTTATAGTTTCACGGAAGTCGGTCCATTCCTTAGGTGGATCTGTATCGAGATCTTCATTGTAATGCGGAAGATTTCCGATTTCTACAATCTCCATTTCCAGATTATCGGACGACAGACGAATCAGTTCGTTCGCGATTTTTCGGTTAACGGATTCCTTTCTCAGACTTCCTACGAGCACTGCTATTTTCTTAGCCATATTTCTTTATTTTTTTAATGTTGAATTTGTTATACTGCAAGATATCCACCGTCCACAGGATAATAAGATCCGGTTACGAAAGAAGCATCATCTGAAGCCAGGAACAGCAACATTGCCGCAATTTCTTCAGGCTCACCAAGACGTCCGAATGCGTGTTTTGTTTCCAGGAAATTCAAAGCTTCTTTACCCATCGCTTCTTCACTTACCATTCCGCTGTAAACGAAACCGGGTCCTACCGCGTTAATTCTCACTTTATCAGGAGCATATTCCCACGCTGCAGATTTGGTTAAACCTACCACACCGTGCTTTGCAGCAACATAACCTGCAGAATTAGCAAAACCTGCCTGTCCAAGAATGGATGCGATGTTGATGATGCTTCCGGAACCGTTTTTCACCATTTCCGGAATTTGGTACTTCATTCCGTAGAAAACACCTGAAAGGTTTATATCCACAACTTTCTTCCAGCCTTCCACCGACATATCTCCTACTTTGTTGCTTTCGCCACCGATACCCGCGTTATTTACCGCGATATCAAGTTTTCCGAAAGCTATAATGGTTTCTTTTACCAGATTTTCGTTATCTTCCGGACTGGAAGTATCAGCCTTTACAAAGATGGCGTCACCACCTGCAGCTTTAATTTCATCAACTACTTTGTTTCCGTTTTCTTCATTAATGTCGCTTACCACCACTTTAGCCCCTTCTTTTGCAAATAGCAAAGCTGTAGATTTTCCGATTCCTGATGCGGCGCCGGTAATGATGGCCACCTTGTTTTCTAACTTTTTCATAAGATTTATTTTGATGTTTATAAATTTACTGATGTTTAAAACGGAACTGCGTTAAAAAAGCGTTAGATTTTTCTTTACACTCCGTTAAAATTTCTTTGGTAAAATTACGCACATTAAAACCCCTGGACATTGATGTATGTTAAGTTCATCCAGTAAGGTCAACTTTTCCGAATTATTTGATTGGAAAGATGACTTTTCGAATTTCGTGAAGGGCTAATGGAATCAAACCGAGAAGCATCGCCATCATCCAACCGCGGCCGTCGAGCATATGCAGTTTGAAGGCATCGCGAAGGAAAGGAATGAACATTACCAATAGCTGCAGCGCCAAACCTAAAACTACGGCAGCAACGAGATATTTGTTTCTGAAAATTCCGGTCTGGAAAATCGTTTTCCTGAAATCCTGCATTCCGAAAGCGTAGAACAGCTGTGAACAGACGAGAATCATAAACGCGAGGGTTCGCGCATTGGCAAGAACTTCCTCCGGAATATTTTTGTCAAATGGCGAATAACCGAGTTCATAATGGCCGTACCAGAAACCTGCAAAAGTCACCAAACCGATGATGAGACCACCCAAAACCGCAGAAAGCCAGGCACCGTTGGCAAAAAAACTGTCATTGGAAGCACGCGGTTTTTCATCCATCACGCTGCGGTCGCCTTTGTCCAGTCCGAGTGCAATCGCCGGAAGTGAATCTGTTATGAGATTGATCCATAAAAGTTGCGTTGCGATGAGCGGCGCTGCCCAACCGATGATGAGCGCGAGAAACATCGTCACTACTTCACCGAGGTTACAGGTCAGAAGAAAAATAACGGATTTCCGGATGTTATTATAGATATTTCTGCCCTGTTCAATCGCTTTTACAATGGTGGTGAAATTGTCATCCGTCAGAATCATATCTGCAGCACCTTTTGCTACGTCGGTTCCGGTGATTCCCATTGCCACACCAATGTCGGCAGCGTTCAAAGAGGGTGCGTCATTCACACCGTCGCCGGTCATTGAGACAATGTTTCCACGGTTTTTAAGTGTTTTCACGATGCGGACTTTATGTTCCGGAGAAACACGCGCAAATACCCTGAAATCATTTACTTTTTCGTTGAATTCTTCTTCACTGAAATCATCCAGTTCCTGACCGATGATAACCTGATCAGGTTTTTCGGCGATTCCCAATTCACGGGCGATTGCAAATGCCGTGTTTTTGTGATCTCCGGTAATCATCACCGTTCGGATTCCGGCTTTTTTTGCCATTTCGATGGAAGGTTTCACTTCGTCGCGGGCCGGATCAATCATTCCTGTAATTCCGACAAGAATCAAATCTTTTTCCATTTCTTCGGGTTGAAGATTGGCATCAGCCGGTTTGTACGCCAAAGCCAATGTTCTGAGCGCCTCATCCGACATTGCTTTTGCGCCATCGCTGAAGAATTTCCGGTGCTCCTCCGTGAAATTTTCCACACCGTTTTTCGTAAGAATTCTGGTGACTAAAGGAAACAGACTTCCCAATGCACCTTTGGTGAAAACGGTGTGTTCACCGTTGTTTTCAACCAAAACCGACATCATTTTTCGGTCGCTGTCAAATGCGTTTTCACTGATTCTTTGATAGGATTCAGCAAGTTCTTTTCTGTCAATTCCCAGTTCGTCCGACAACGCGAGAAGTGCAATTTCTGTTGGATCACCTGTTTTTTCACCGTCTTCTAAAGTTGCGTCGGAACAGAGCGTCATTCCTTTGGATAATAGCAAATGGGAATCTGCAACTTCATTTTTTTCTGAATCCTGAATTTCGATTCTTCCGTCGATTGTCAGGATTTCGGTAACCGTCATTTCGTTTTTGGTGAGGGTTCCTGTCTTGTCTGAACAGATGATGTTCACCGAACCCAAAGTTTCCACCGCAGA
>JAEWOM010000275.1 GCA_023399675.1 Bacteroidota bacterium | reverse complement strand
CGATGAGATTTGATGCCCGCGATGACAGTTTCTGGCTTTGATTAATATAGTTATGGATTTCAACGACCTGTGTGGTATTTCCCGAAGGAACACTGTGCTGCGTGAAATAAACCAGTTCTCTCTTGCTTAAAAATCCGACGATCCAAAATTCGTTCGATTTTTCCATGTTCAGATATTCAGAGCGGTAATGCTGTGGCCGGATTTTCCCTGAATGTTTCTGAACATATTCGGTGTCTTTATCCTTCTCGCGTTTAACGCGGATCACATGAAAATCCAGCGGTTGCGGAAGTTTATTGATCACCTTTACCTCCATAAGGTTATCGGCATACTGCACCACATTGTCCTTTACAAAGTAAAAACCGTAAAACACCACCGCACCCAAAATTATGATGATCCGTGCGGTTTTCATTTTTCGGTATTTTCTGCCTCTGAAAACAGACAGAAAAAGTGCAATACAAAGCAGAAAAAAGACCAGAAAAACAAATGCCTCCATCGTTCACAAATATAAACATTTTGAATGCATAGGTTTACTGTGAACCTTCATGCCATTCAAAATAGAAACGATCGAGAAACCGGAGCATAAAGACATGTCTTTCAGCGGCTATCTTTTTTGCCGTTTCGGTGTTCATCATATCTTTCAATAGCAGCAGTTTCTCGTAAAAGTGATTAATCGTGGTACCCTCCGACTTTTTGTACTGTTCTTTATCCATATTTAAAGCGGGTGTTACAGCGGGGTCATACATTTTATTATTCTTATAACCTCCAAAGTTGAACGTTCGCGCAATCCCGATCGCTCCCAGCGCATCAATCCGGTCGGCATCCTGCACGATCTGCAATTCAACAGGAATATCTGACGGCATTTCTTCCCGATTTTTGAATGACATCAATTTGATGATCATCAGAATCTGCTGAATTTCTTCTTCGGCAATATCCTGACTACGCAGGAAATCTTCTGATAATTTCAGTGCGAGCTGTTCGTCGCCATCGTGGAATTTCGGATCGGCGATATCGTGAAGCAGTGCCGCGAGTTCGATGATACGCTTATTTCCACCTTCAAACCGATGTATATAGCAGGCCATTTTCCAGACGCGTTCCGTATGAAACCAGTCGTGACCCGACTCTGCGCCCTCCAATCTCTGCTGAACGAATGCAACCGTTTTTTCTATAATCGAACTCATTGGTTTTTATTGATTTCATTTGCCACGATATTCCATAGCGGCTTATTATACGATCTGAAAAAATTGACATGGCCGATTTTTCCTTTTGGAGATTCGTGTACTTTTACTTCGCGGTAGGTTTTTTTCATATTTGGATAAACGTGCTTCATCAGGCTCTCCATGCCTTTCATTTTCACCCATGGATCATCTTCCGCATAAATTATCAATGCTTCCTGATCTAATTCTGCCGAATATTCTTCGTCGAGTTTTGAAAGCAATCGCGCCGTGGATTTTTTATGTAAAATCAAAGTACGCCAGTCTTTCGCACTGCCTTTCGGAAGACTTTCGCCGAGGCCAAACCAGTGTGCAGGAAAATAACCGAGGAAAGCACTGGTAACAGGAACTGCAATGCCAAAGCCCAAAGCAGCAGTAATGGCCACTTTCACCGGAAGGTGCTGCAGATACGCATTTTGCGTTCCGACAAAAATAAACCTGCGGAACATACGCGAATCTCTGTTCATACCGAGAAGCAGCGCACCGACTGAATGTCCGAGGCAGTATTTTTCATGATCAGGAAAATGATTTTGGATGAAATCGGTGACCGCTTTGAAATCCCTTGTCCCCCAGGTTCTCATCGACGTTTTAAATCCACGCATTTTATGCGGCTTGGAAAGCCCTACTCCACTATAATCGTAGGTAATAACGAGGAAACCCTGTTCGCAGAGCCATTGCGCAAAAGCGAAGTAAACCTGCTGTTTTACTCCGGTAGCAGAATTAATTAAGAGCAGTTTTCCGTTGCTCTTTTCCGGTTCAAAAAGATGCGCATGCAACGAGTAATGGTCTGTAACGGACAGAAGAACAGATTTCATCCGATTTTTGTTACAGTATCAGTCATTTAGAATATTTAAACGGGAACAACCGTTAAACGTAATTTTTCATCTCCCGAAAGGTAGGTAAGCCGGTTTGTGAACCCTGTTTCTGGCCTGCGCTCAGCGAAACATCGTTACCGAACTTCACACAGCTGTCAACGGAATTTCCATGGCAGAAAGCGAAGGCAAATCCTGACGTGAATGCGTCACCCATTCCCATTTTGAAGCTTATCGACTCGTCGTCATTGAGCAGATATTTCATTTCCGAGCCGTTGAAATAAGCGGTGGAGTTATTGTCATCACGGATGAAAATTTTGTTCGGATACATCTTCAGAAGATCTTCTGCTGCTGTATCGCCGAATACGTTTTTCAGTTCACTTCTTTTAGCCACGATAAACGAGGCATTATCTATGAGTTCCTGAGGCAGTTTCTTCGCGGGCGCTGCATAAACACCGATCTTCACACCATGGAGTTTGGCAATTTCTACAGTTCGCATAACGGTATCCATCGGAATTTCGAGTTGAATCAGCACCAAATCTGCATCCTCAAACTGTTTTGCGGCCAAATCAATATGTGCCGGCTCCAAACAGTAATTTGCATCAGGCACTACCACAATCGTTTTTCTTCCTTCAGAATCGATAACATAAGCAGTTCCGGAATTTCTCCTTTCGGTTTCATGAACATAGCCGACATTAATTCCTTCATCAACAAGATTTCTGAGAATTTGCTGACCATGAGGATCCATACCAATCGCGCCGATAAAGTACACGTTTGCGCCAAGTCTGCTGGTTCCAACAGCCTGGTTTGCACCTTTGCCTCCGAAAAAACTCGCGGAATTGGTTGCAATTACTGTATCATCAGGATTGGGAATACTTTCAGTGCTGAGAACCAAATCGATGGAACAACTTCCTACGACGATAATTTTTGGCTGTTCAGAATTAAAATTCATGGCTATTTCTTATAAACACAAAAATAGCATACACATCCGGTCAGAAAAAAAAATTAACCTATTTTAACTCACGATTTCGATAAATTCAGTCACGATTTTCACCGGTGCCGAATTCTCATCAAATCCGATATAGCTGGCGTAAAAACCTTCGCCGTATCCTGTTTCGAAAGCAAAAATATTTCCCTGTCTGTCATCCTCAGGCTTCAGCAAAGCGTACTGGTCGATCGCGCCGTTTTCATCGAAGAAATGTTCATGAAAGAACTCTTCATAAATTCCCATAAAATCGGCTCCTTTCCTGTGAAACAGCCTGTTTTCAAGCACATTCAGACATTCCTGTGGTTCAACATCCATAAAACAGCCCATACCGCTTTCCACCGGATATCCGAAAATTTCGTCTTCCTTCAGGTCGCGCAGATTCTGCCCGGTTATAGCTGCCATTTCCCATCTCGCCACTTTTCCCGGCGCAAAAACGATTTCCGTGTATGCGATGCAGTTGCTTTCTTTTTCCTTGTGCACCAGTGAAGCAAATTCGCCTGTCGGAAAAATAGTGGCGAACGGCAGCATATCTTTGGTAAGCAGTGGATCGCAGGCAACAAGTCTTCCGGTAGGCATGATAAAAGTTCCACTATCGAAGGTTTCCAGCAGCGGATGTGCTATAAAATCTCCTGAAAAAAGTGCCGAAATATTTTCTATATGCTTCATCAGTTTTGGTTTTAAGTGTTATAACTGAAAGCTGCGCATTTTTTCTTCCAGAATAGCTATTTTCTCGAGAGAATCCTGCATTTTTTTTCTTTCGTTAGCTACGATTTCCGGTTTTGCATTCGCTACAAATTTTTCGTTGGAAAGTTTCTTCTCAACGGAAGTGAGAAAACCTTTTAGATACTGCAGTTCTTCTTCGGTTTTCTTCTGCTCCTCTTCCAAATCGAGATTTTCGCTGAAAGGTACCGAAACTTCCAGTGCACCTGCCAGAAATGTAAAGCCGGGCTTCTCCATTTTGGTTCGGTAATTTATTGCTGAAACATTGGACAGTTTTCTGATGACATCCTCGTTCGGAAAATCTGCGCTGTTGGTGAATATTTCAACACTTTCCTTCGGAGAAATGCCTTTGGTCTGCCTGTAGTTCCTGATTCCGGAAATAATTTCCTTGCTGAGTTCAAATGCGGCTATTTTTTCCTCATCAAAATCCTGAACCGTTGTCTGCTGGGTAATAATCAGCGCCTCATCGGAAGATCTCTTCTGTAAAGTCTGCCACAGCTCCTCTGTGAGGAAAGGCATGAACGGATGCAGCAGTTTCAATAAATCTTCAAAAAAAGCAACCGTTGTATCGTATACTTCCTGAGAAATTCCTTCCCCGTACCCCGGTTTCACTGCTTCGAGATACCAGGAGCAGAAATCGTCCCAAATGAGTTTGTAGACGAGATGCAGCGCATCAGAAATTCTGAACTTAGAAAACTGTTCATTTATTTCGTGAACGGTTTTGTTATATCTGTTTCTGAACCAGTCGATGGTCTGTCTTTCTGCATCACCGGCCGGTTTTTCCTCGGTTTTCCAGTTCTGTGTCAGGCGGAATGCATTCCAAATCTTGGTAGCGAAATTTCTACCCTGCAGCATCAGGTCTTCATCGAATAACAGATCATTTCCCGCAGAAGAACTCAGTAGAATTCCTACTCGTACACTGTCGGCACCATATTTTTCTATCAGCTCCAAAGGATCCGGTGAGTTGCCCAACGATTTGGACATCTTTCTACGCTGTTTATCGCGTACAATTCCGGTGAAATATACATTCTTAAACGGCACTTCTCCACGGAATTCAAGTCCGGCCATGATCATTCTTGCAACCCAAAAGAAAATAATATCCGGTCCGGTTACCAGATCTGAGGTCGGATAATAATAATTAATGTCCGGATTACTTTCATCGAGCAGACCGTCAAACACAGAAATTGGCCAAATCCATGATGAGAACCAGGTATCAAGCGCGTCCTGATCCTGTTGCAGATCTGCTGCGCTGAGTGCTGCATTTCCACTTTTTTCACGTGCGAGCACGAGCGCTTCTTCGGCATTTTCCGCTACAACATAATCATCTTCCCCGTCACCAAAAAAGTATGCAGGTATCTGCTGTCCCCACCACAACTGACGTGAAATATTCCAGTCGCGAATATTTTCCATCCAGTGGCGGTAAGTATTTTTAAATTTTTCCGGGTGAAATTTTACCTCATCGTTCATCACGACATCCAGAGCCGGTTTCGCAATTTCTGACATCTTCAGAAACCACTGCGCTGAAATTTTCGGTTCTATTACTGCTCCGGTGCGTTCTGAGGTTCCAACTTTATTTACATAATCTTCAGTCTTCAGCATCAAACCCTGCTCTTCGAGTTCTTTTGCGATGCTTTTGCGAACGTCAAACCGGTTTTTACCCTGATAGTGGAGTCCGAATTCATTCAGATTTGCATCGTCGTCCAGAGCGTCGGTGATCGATAACTGATGACGCTGCCCAATTTCATAATCATTAATGTCATGTGCCGGCGTAATTTTCAAGGCGCCGGTTCCAAATTCGATATCAACATATTCGTCGAAAATGACCGGAACAGATCTGCCAACAACCGGAACAATCACGTTTTTTCCTTTCAGATGCGCGAAGCGTTCATCATTCGGATTTACGGCTACCGCGACATCTCCGAAAATCGTTTCAGGGCGTGTTGTTGCCACCGAAAGATAGTCTTCAGTGCCTTCTATCTGATATTTAAGAAAGTAGAGTTTGCCATTCTGCTCTTTGAAAATAACTTCCTCATCGGAAATATTCGTTTTGGCTTCCGGATCCCAGTTCACCATGCGGTGTCCGCGGTAAATAAGTCCTTTGTTGTGAAGATCGATGAACGTTTTAATTACCTGAGCGGAAAGTTTCGGTTCCATGGTAAAACGGGTTCGCTCCCAGTCGCATGAACATCCGAGTTTTTTCAGCTGTTCCAGGATGGTTCCGCCGTATTTGTCGGTCCAGTCCCAGGCATGTTTTAGAAACTCATCGCGTGAAATATCTGTCTTGCTGATGCCTTCCGATTTCAGTTTTGCAACCACTTTTGCTTCGGTGGCTATCGATGCATGATCGGTACCCGGAACCCAAAGGGCGTTGAAACCGTTCATACGCGCGCGCCGAATCAGTACATCCTGAATCGTATTGTTGAGCATGTGGCCCATATGAAGAATTCCTGTAACATTCGGCGGCGGAATTACGATTGTGTAAGGCGGACGTTCATCCGGCGTGGAATGAAAATAACCTTGATCCTGCCAGTAGCTGTACCATTTATCTTCGGTGGCGGCAGGGCTGTATTTTTCTGCAATCTGCATCTATTCTTCTTATTTACTGTACCTGCAAAAATAGGTAAAAGGAAAATGTGAAAATAATAATAAGAAAAATTTTAACTTTGCAGCCGAAAATAAATCTAACGATAAATACATCAACCAATATTATTAAAATGAAAAAATTTCTGACAGGATTTGCAATTCTTGGAAGCCTTGCCTTCGTAAGCGCTGAAACTATCGCTTTTGACCAAACAACTTTGGATTACGGAACCGTAAAAACCGGATCTGACGGTCACCGTTATTTCGTAGTGAAAAACACAGGTGATAAGCCTTTGGTTATTTCGAAAGTGCAGCCAGGTTGCGGATGTACAGTTCCTGAGTGGAGCAAAGATCCGATCATGCCGGGTAAAACTTCCCTGATTAAAGTTGGATACAGCGGAATGAACCAAAAAGGAGCATGGGGACCGAAGATGATTGAAATTACATCCAACGACCCTAAGAACAGCAGAACCGTTCTGAAT
>JAEWOM010000239.1 GCA_023399675.1 Bacteroidota bacterium | reverse complement strand
AGCAATAACTGATAATGCGCTTTTTCAGTTTCTTAAAATTCCATACTTGAGTTCAATTTCAAGCACATTTTTCTGGAGCATGTTGATTAATGCGGGGATTTACATCACTGTTTCTGCAAGCACTGTTGGCTCCTACCGTGAAAGAAATTATGCCGAAATTTATGCTGATATCGACGATTATATCCGCAACCACGAAAATGCTTACATCTGGCGCGGAACAGCTCAAATTTCTGATATTCAGAAAATTCTGGTGAAATTTTTAGGTGAGAAAAAAACGCAGCAGGCACTGAAAATTTTCAATCTGAAATACAACATTACCGACGATGATGACACTGCAGATGCCCGTTTCATCAAGTTTTCCGAAAATCTATTGAGTGGAAGAATCGGTACCGCTTCGGCAAAAATTCTAATTGAAGGTGTTACCAAGGAAGATAAAATCACGCTTCCTGAAGTACTTAGAATTCTTGAAGAAAGTAAAGAAAATATCAATCTCAACCGGCAGTTAACCGAGCAAAGTCAGCAGCTTCGTCTTTTGTCTGAAGATCTGCAGCACGCCAATCAGAATCTCGTTTTCAAAGACAAACAGAAAGATGAATTTCTGGATTCTGTTGCCCACGAACTCAGAACGCCGATTACCGCAATTCGCGCGACTAGTGAAATCCTGATTGATGATGATGAAATGCCGCTCGAAATTAAGAAAGAATTTCTGGGAAATATTATTTCCGAAAGCGATCGATTGGCGGAAATCATCAACGATATTCTGTACCTGGATAAGTTGGAAGCAGGTTCTGTTTCACTTCAAATAGAAGAAAAAAATATTATTGAAACCTACAGAAAGGCAGCAAAACCTTTAATTCATCTTTTCGAAAAACGCGGTCTGCACCTTTCTGAAGTCAATTTGCTTCATAATGAAATCTACCACTTTGATGAAATGAAAATGATTCAGGTTTTTCAGAATATTTTAGGAAATGCGCTGAAATTCACCAACGATCAGGGAATGATTCAGGCGAAGTTTCAGGAAAAAGAAGGCGCGCTGAAAATCTCCATCTTCAATACAGGAAAAACCATCCCGGAAGAAGATTTGGAATTCATATTTGAAAAATTCTATCAAAGTCAAAATCAGAACATTAGAAAGCCTGTTGGAAGTGGATTAGGCCTTTCAATCTGTAAAAAAATTATTGATGCATATGGCGGAGAAATTAAGGTAAAAAATAAAGAAATCGGGGTGACGTTTGAGGTTATTTTGAAAACAGCAAATGGAAGTAGTACAGTTGAAGAAACAATTTAACAGATTAGCAGAATGCAATAAAAACCTGTAAGGATTTAGTTATAATAGCCGTGGATTTTATGCACGGAAAAAAGAAGGGTAAAGGGGGAACCCGAAGGGTTCAAAATTAAATTGCCGTATGTGAAACTTACGGCCAAAGTTTGAGAATAATATGGCATACAGACAAATATTTTACCATATCGTCTTTGCAACCAAACACAGAAAACCCAGTTTGAATCTGCAGCATGACGAAGAACTTTACAAGTACATTTGGGGGATTTTAAAAAACCATAAATGCAAACTTTACAGAATTAACGGAATGCCTGATCACATCAATATTTTCACTGATCTGCATCCAACAATGAGTTTAAGTAATCTTGTAAAAGATGTAAAAGTGGCAAGCAATCTTTGGATGAAGAAAAGTGGTTTGTTCCCTGATTTTGATGAATGGCAGGAAAGCTACAGTGCATTTACCTATTCTGTACGTGAGAAGGATATGATTATCAATTATGTGAAGAATCAGAAAATTCACCATAAAACTGACAGTTTTGAAGAAGAAATAAGGAAGTTATTAAAAGAAAATCAAATTGAGTTTGATGAAAAATATTTGTTTTGATATTCAACCGCTACACGGTTGCACCTTCATTTGAAAATCTGATTCCGTAAGTTTCACATACGGCTAGTCGGTTTTGACCACTTCGTGGTCAGTCAAATTTAAACAGATGGTTGAAAACCCGAAGGGTTTAATTTGAATAGCCGTGGATGAAATCCTTGAAAACAGAGGAAGGAGATAAAACAGTAGTGTGGAAAACCCGAAGGGTTTAATGTGAATAGCCGTGGATGAAATCCTTGGAAATTGAGGAAGGAGTTAAAACAGTAGTATAGAAAACCCGAAGGGTTTAATTTGAATAGCCGTGGATGAAATCCGCGGAAATAGAATAAAGAACAGACGTGGATAGAACCCACGGAAATAGAAAGTTTTAAAATATGTCTAAAAAGAAAATATTAATCGCAGACGATGAACATAAAATCGTCATGACACTGGAATATTCCTTTAGGAAAGCCGGTTATGAAGTGTTTATCGCACGCGACGGTTCAGAAGTCCTGGAAATTCTGAAGGATGAAATTCCGGACGCAATTCTTCTCGATATCATGATGCCGAATGTGGACGGTTACACTACCCTTTCGGAAATCAGAAAAAACGAGAAATTTTCGGATACGAAAGTGATTTTCCTTTCTGCAAAAAGTGGAGAAAGCGATATCGCGAAAGGACTCGAAATGGGTGCAAATGGTTACGTTACAAAACCTTATTCGATAAAAAAACTGCTGGAAAAAGTAGAAGAACTCGTAAATTAGTTACAGGAAATTATCAGAAAGTAACA
This sequence comes from Bacteroidota bacterium, assembly GCA_023399675.1. Taxonomy (GTDB): domain Bacteria; phylum Bacteroidota; class Bacteroidia; order Flavobacteriales; family Weeksellaceae; genus JAEWOS01. The sequence goes on along the minus strand of JAEWOM010000239.1, from coordinate 3,484 downwards.
TCAACCAATTAAAATCTAAATCAAAAATATTATGAAAGCGCAGGAAATGTTTACTGAGAGTATTGAGAACAAAGAAAAATTCTGGGAAGAGCAGGCGAAAGAAATCAAGTGGTTCGAATTTCCGAAAACCATACTTTCCGAGGATGAAAACGGATATCCGGTTGGGTTCAAAGACGGAAAGCTTAACATGTCTTATCTCTGTCTCGACAAACATATCGAGGACGGATACGGCGACCAGGTTGCCGTGATTTACGATTCGCCGGTGACAGATAAGAAGCAGAAATTCACATTTAATGAAGTGAAAGAAGAAGTTTCAAAACTTGCAGGAGGACTCAAATCTCTCGGACTCAAAAAAGGTGACTCCGCAGTAATTTACATGCCGATGATTCCGCAGACGCTTTTTTCTATGCTGGCTTGCGTAAGAATTGGCGTTATACATAATGTTGTTTTTGGTGGATTCGCGCCACATGAACTGGTTGTAAGAATTGATGACTGTAAACCGAAAGTAATGATCACTTCCACCGCAGGAGTTGAAGTTGCCCGAAGAATTCCTTACCTGCCTTTGGTGGGACAGGCGATTGAACTTGCACAGGACAAAGTAGATAACATCATTGTTTACGACCGCCAACTGATCGATAATAAACACGAATATTTTGAAGGAACCATTGATTATCAGGATCTTGTAGATAAATCCGAATCTGCAGATTATGTAGAGGTTGAAGCTTCGCATCCGTTGTATTTGCTCTATACTTCCGGTACAACGGGAAAACCGAAAGGAGTTACAAGAGATACAGGTGGACACGCTACAGCGCTGAAATTTGCCATGAAATACCACTACGGAATGGAACCCGGCGAAGTTTTCTGGGCTGCTTCCGATTTTGGTTGGGCGGTTGGTCACTCGTTCATGGCGTACGGTCCGTTGCTGAACAGAAATACAACCATCGTTTTCGAAGGAAAACCGGTAATGACACCGGATGCGGGAACTTTCTGGCGTGTTATTTCGGAACATAAGGTTAATACGATGTTTACCGCGCCGACTGCAATCAGAGCGATTAAGAAAGAAGATCCGGACGGCGAATTCATCAAAAAATATGATTTATCTCATTATAAAAAGCAGTTTTTGGCGGGAGAACGCTGCGACGTTGCCACACTCGACTGGTTTGGTGAACACATTGGAATTCCGGCTATCGATCACTGGTGGCAAACAGAATCCGGTTCGCCGATGCTTGGTTTGATGACGTATTTCGATGATTTTAAAATCAAGAGAGCTTCTGCAGGAAAACCGTTTCCTGGTTACGATATTATGGTTTTCGATGAAAACGGATATGAACTCGATCCTCACCACGAAGGTTATTTGGTGATTAAACTTCCACTCGCACCGGGAGCAATGCTCGGAATCTGGAACGATTTCCCAAGATTCAAGAAAAGTTATCTGTCACAGTTTCCGGGCTATTATTTCTCCGGAGACGGCGCCATTAAGGATGAAGACGGATATATTTTCGTAACTGGACGTGTGGATGACGTAATTAATGTTGCCGGTCACCGACTTTCCACTTCCGAAATGGAAGAAGTCGTTTCCGGACATCCTGATATCGCGGAATGTGCCGTTGTGGGAATGGAAGATCAATTAAAAGGTCAGATTCCGTTTGCAGTCGCTGTTACGAAAGCCGGTGTTAACAAAGACGAAACGGAAATTGAAAAAGAAGTTGTTGCTTTGGTTCGTGAGAAAATCGGTGCTGTAGCTTCACTGAAAAATGTGATGATCGTTAACCGACTTCCGAAAACCCGCTCCGGAAAAATCCTTAGAAAATTAATCCGTACAATGTTGGACGGTAAGGAATTTCAGATACTATCAACCATTGATGACGAAGCGATTGTTGGTGAAATTCAGGAGAAGATTGAATCCTATAAGGCTTAACTTAGACGCAAAGTTCGCTAAGTGGTTTTTATGATGCATCGTTGTGATGAACGCAAAGGCGCTTCGCTTTGCAATGTTTCTCAAAAACAATTGCGAATAGTTCGTTAATTACTGTAATTCGAAAAAAAGTGACAGAAAATGAGATATCAAAAATTGTCTTTGATTGTGGACTGAAAATTCACAGGAAGCTGGGAATTGGTCTTTACGAAACCGTTTATGAGCAATGCCTGAGCTACGAACTGGAGGAAGCAGGTTTGAAAATTGAAAAACAAAAGGATATCGCTATAGAATACGACGAGCTTCGAATTGAGCGGGCTTTCCGAGTAGACCTGCTGATTGAAGAGAAAGTAATTGTGGAAGTGAAAGCAGTTGCACAAATCAATGATTATCATACTTTCCAGCTGTTAAACTATCTTAGAATCACGAGACTGAAGCTTGGATTGATTTTAAATTTCCATTCTTTCCTTTTTAAAAATGGAGTAAAACGAATAGCAAATAATTTATAAGCAAAATGAAGGCTGTTTTTAATGCCTTTCCTAAGCGAAGCGCCCTTGCGAACGATAAAACAAAAAAAATGTTTGCGCACTTTGCGGTAACGCACAAAAAATTTATCAAATGACACAAAAATCAGCACTAAGCCTTTGCTAAGCTTTAGCGCCTTTGCGAAAGACACGAGGAAAAAATAAATAAATCATTGCGCACTTTGCGTTAAAGTAGAATCAATATTAAACAATAAACTAAATCAAATACATATGAAGAATTTCTATATCGACGATCTGCCGGATTATTTCAAGCAGTATAAAAAGTCGATCAAAAACCCAAAAAAATTCTGGGACAAAGTAGCTGACGAAGGTTTTGTGTGGTATCAGCGCTGGACAAAAGTCGTGGATTTCGACATGGAAGAAGCCAAAATCAAATGGTTTAAAAATGCCAAACTGAACATCACGAAAAACTGTCTGGACCGCCATTTATCAGTTCGCGACGACAAAACAGCCATCATTTGGGAACCGAACGATCCGAAAGAAGAAGCTCAGCATATTTCCTATCGCGAACTGCACGAAAGAGTCTGCAAAACAGCCAATGTTCTGAAAGAACTCGGTGTTGAAAAGGGCGACCGCGTCTGTATTTATCTGCCTATGATTCCGGAGCTTGCCGTTACTATGTTGGCTTGCGCAAGAATGGGCGCTGTGCATTCTGTGATTTTTGCAGGATTTTCTGACACTGCAGTTGCATCAAGAGTAAACGACTGCGAAGCAAAAGTTATTATCTGTTCCGACGGAAGTTATCGCGGCAATAAAACCATCGATTTGAAAGGCATTATCGATAAGGCAGTGGAAAAATGTCCGTCCGTAGAGAAAGTTCTTGTGGTAAAAAGAACCGGCGGAAATGTCACCATGAAGGAAGGTCGCGATGTTTGGATGGATGATTTGTACACAAACGCATCGTCCGATTTCGTGTCAAAAATTATGGATGCGGAGGATCCGCTTTTCATTCTGTACACTTCCGGCTCCACCGGAAAACCGAAAGGAATGCTGCACACAACCGCAGGTTACATGGTGTATACCG
>JAEWOM010000186.1 GCA_023399675.1 Bacteroidota bacterium | reverse complement strand
GTGGTAGGGACGGCCCTGATTAGTTGCTCCGAAATATTCTTCAAGCTCCTGAACTTCTGAAAGTAAAGAAATGTAATTGCACATAAATCCCCAGTTTAAACTTCCTGCTTAAAAATCAGAAATGCATCAATAGAGAAGATGCTGCTTGCTGCGGTCCGACCAGCCTGCCTGATTTTCGTAGCGCCCAAAGAATATTTTCAGGTCGGGCTGATTTTCATACTTTACAAAATAAATCTTTTTCTGCGCCTGATTGTCATATTTGGTGAAAAACCATTTGCCGTCATTCTGGCCAGTCTGATTTTCGTACTTCACTTTATAAACCTTTAAATCGGCCTGATTCTCATACTTCACGACATACACCTTCACGTCCGCCTGGTTTTCATACTTAACGGCATAGACCTTCTGGGAATAAAGCGCTGAACAGGTGGCTAGCAGCAAGAATAAAAATAATTTTTTCATTTTAGAATGTATGGAATTCTGGTTGGGGTTGCCTATTTATAAAATTATTATCAGAAAAAAGCAGATTACTGTTCTAAAAATAGAAATTTTTACATTAATAACCTGGACAGACCTGTCATAACGATCATCAAAGAGGAAGTTTTTGTCCTTTAGCCATTAATCAGAATCCAAATTATTGCTCAATTTATCAAAAGTCATTTTAATCGTATAGTCACTTAAATATTTTTCCAGTACACTTTCTAAATTCTCATATACGCACCCGGAGTTAGAAACAAAAGCAAATTCAGAGTGATCATCTCGATTGACTGAATATACCAAATCTTTTTTTGCCTTCATCAAGTAACCATTGTAATCATTCAACTGACTATTTACAAATTCGAAATCATCACCGATAGAAGCAAATAAATCTGATATTTTATCTTTTATTTTTTGCTTTTCTGTTGCATTAGTTATCCGGTTATCCCATAATGTTAAACCCAAGAAATACTCGAAGCAGAAAGACATTTGGTTTTCGTTTACACGATAAATCCTGTAATCATGTTCATTATTTTTCCAAAATTTCCAACCGTGCTTGGTTGCTAGTTTTTCCATTTTCGAATAAAATTCATTCAGCCAATCAGTTTGAAGTTGGTTTTTAGCGGACAAAACTTCCGTCAGGGCATTCCACTCTGCTGCAGTTTCGATTCTTTTCTGAAGTTCGTCTTTCATAAATAAATTTCTCAAAGTAGTTTCTCGCCAGAACGTCTGATAATCCTCTATAAATTTCTTAATTCTAAATGCTTTTGTATTTCTAATGCAGGCTGACAACCATTCATCAATTTCATTTTGAATAGTCCAGTTCGTAATAACGTCAAGATTCATTTCCGGCATACTCGCTTCAGGTTTACGTACAGAATTTATATCATAGGATTTCCAGTCCCCTTTCGGCAGATAAACTACTCTATTTTTCCTCAAATCCAAATGGGCATCAGGTTTTTCCTTTTGATAATCGTAGATAGAATTGTACCAGTATCTATACAACTGATTTGCCTGATCAACTGCATCATAGCATTTATTTTCAATCACTACGCTGATTTTATCGGGAAAATTGCTTTGGATTAAAATGTCAACGTTATTCTTTTCTGCCGACACTGTCCAACATCTATCTTCTGCGCTTTGAAATTCTATTCCCAATTTATCAAGAAACAGTTCAAGGTATAGAGGACCCTGTCCATGACTGTTTTTGGGATTTAGCAGATAAGCAATAAACCGACTGTGCTTTGGCTCATCAATCCAGTAAATTTCATTAATTAGATCAAAAACATTAAAATCATCTCCTTCTTTATTTGCCAGTTCATACATGGAATTCGCGCAATCATGCACATGAAGCAACTTCTCAATTATTTGAATTTCTTTTTCCATATCTATTTCGAAGTTAATTAATTTACTTGATCTAAAATCCAATTCTTTTTCTTGCACTTCAGCTGCCCATTTCTCGCTTCTGCACATCTCAAACACGGTATCATAATCCGGTTTAGCATTCTCGAGCAGTTCATTCATCACACATTTTCTCGCGATATTCTCTATTTCTCCACCGGAAAAATGGAAATTTTCGGCAAGTTTCACCGCTTCACCATCGTTCAGGAAAGGCAGTTTCATCTTCCAGATCTTAGCAGAAACTTCTGCTCCCGGTTTATCAAATTTAATTTTGAACAAAAATCTTCTTTCAAATGCAGCATCCATATTTTCGACCAGATTGGTGGTGGCAAAAAGAATTCCTTCGAAATTCTCCATCTCCTCCAGGATGATGTTCTGTATGGCATTTTCAGTATCGGCGACGTTGGAACTTCCTGCTGATTTGCGTTTGCCGATGATTCCGTCTGCCTCATTAAAAAGCAGAATCGGCATTTTTACTTCTGTACTGCACATTTCGCGGTAGTCTTTAAAAACTTTCTTGATGAGTTTCTGGCTTTCGCCAAACCACATGCTTTTTGTTTCAGAAATATCCACTTTAAAAATATTTCTGCCGGATTTTCTGGCAAGCTGGTATACGCTTTCGGTTTTACCGGTTCCGGGAGTGCCATGCAGCAGTACCGCTATTCCGACAGGCATTTTCCGGCTTTCCAGATTTTTCTGCAACTTTCTGAATGTTGTATCGCTGAGAATTTCCGAGATTCTTTGGATTTGTCTGTATTCGTCATCATTATAAAACAGCTGGCGCAATGGCAGGTTTTTGTGTGAAATAAGTCTTTTGTTTTCTGCCGAAAAATTATCAATGGTCATTTTCTCTTTTTCGTGAAGAAATTTCACCATTTTATCTGATAGTTTTACACTGGTGCGGTTCAGAAACTGTTCTTTAGACAGCTCAACCAGGCCTTTTTTCATCAGTTTGTTTTCTCCCTTGATGAACGCATTGAAAACCTCAAAACTTTTACTTTTTCTCTGATAAAAATCGTCGATTGTCCGCTGAAGAAATGTGTTGTAATTATTATCACCCTCCTGTACAGCGTCCCAGATTGTATCCAGTAGAAAATAGGTTTCAAAACTATCCAGTCGCATCGCATCAATTTCCTGAAACAGAGGAAATTCGCTGTACTGACTGCTTAGATTTTCGATAAAATCGCAGAAATCCACCACGACAGTTTTTCGTCATCATATTCCTGATAAACTTCATTAAAGCGTTCCAGAACATCCACCAGAACATACTTTTCACTCTCTGCGGTCGAATCATTAAATACTTTTATGGGATTGTTTTCTGCGACATCCGTCAGAATCCATTGGGAAATATCAAAATTATTGATGCGCTTCCCTGTTTTATCCCTGTTGATAAGCAGCCGCTTGCTGTACAGGTTCAGAATTTCTTTACGGTACTTCCTGAAAAGCCTGCATTCCGAAGTGCTGGAAAACCCTGTCAAACGTATTGTCCGAGTACCAAACCGCAAAAGCATTGGCAAAAAGGACCGTTTCCATTTCTGATGTATGCAGGTAATCCGACAGCTGTTTTACTTCGTGTTTTGCCGATTCATAAAGTGGTTTTTGCAGCTTTGAATCTTTTGAAAACGCGTGAATAGCCTCAATACATTCGATTGGAGATAAAGTTTGCTTTGCTTCCATAAGTTATTTTTTATGGTACAAAGTTGCCTTGGTTAACAGACAGAATATGGCTGTTTAGTATTTTGATTCAGATTTTTTCCGGAAATCTTTCTCTTTTTAGAATGTGAAAAATGCAATTGTGCTCAAAAACGAAACAAACCTTCCAAAATAAAATTATGCAGTTCAAGTGCAGTTACCACAATTTATCAATCGGTTGCGGGCAGTAATTTTTCCTACCGCATTTGGCGCAGTGCCTTCCAATCCAGACATTGTCAAACTGGGTGATGGCTCTGTCCACGATTTCGGGTTCGTCTGTGAGGATGCCGGCTTCGAAATTCCGGTTGTTTTCGGATTTCATTCCCAGTCCGGCGCCGGTAAGATTGGCAGATCCGATGTACACTTCCTTCAGATCAAAAATTAAAAACTTGAAATGCACACGCGGGCAAACCGCCGTTTCCAGATATTTAATTAACAACGGATACTTATCGAAATCGTTTTTGAAGTTCGGTCCAGGTTCTTTGGCGAAAAGCAAACGAATCTCCACATTATTTCGGATCAAATCTGAAAGTGCACCCAGGTAAGGTTTTGTACTGTTGATGCCGGATTTAATGTACAGATCCTTGATATCGGCAGTTCCAATCCAAAGTGATTTTTTGACCTTGAGGGATTTCTCAATGACTTCATTATAGTGTTCGAAATTGGAAATGTATTGGTGCAAATCTGTGAAATTTAAGGATTAACACGCGCAATTTTTGCAGGAGCAAGGTTTTTTTTTGTGAAGTACATTTTACTTTCCTATTCAAATTTGTTTACTATTGAATAAAATAAATCTTGGCTTTTCCGAATTTCTCCATTTTCGATTAGTGAAACAAAACTGATTTTACAGGTGTTTTTTACGGATTTCCATTCTTCGCCCAAATTCCTGTATGGCTCATGACGATATCGTCCGAATGCGGTGTCCTGCTGCTCGATTTGCGGATACAGCAGAATAGATTTACTTGCGCCCCAATGCAGGTTATACGTAAACATCTGTTTTAAATCATCGTCTGAAGGATTACTGTTGTCAACAATTTTCCATTTGGTATCGATGATAATCTTTTCCTGATTATGGTTGTTTGTTACAACAATGTCAGGACGAATTGACTTATGTTCCCAAAAACTTTGTGTTTCCTGCGCCGAAATATGGTAATGAGAATTATCTGAATGTCTTTGCAAAACCCTGTAAATGTATTCCTCCCACAACTTGTTCATATCAAACAACAGCGTCAACATGTGATCCTGCCCCGAATTGAGATTAGGTGAATAATTCAGGATTAGCATCCGGGCAATATCCAATGATTTCTGATATGGCTTCGATTTGCGGTCAAGTTTCAGTTTCTCAAAATGATTTGCATTGAACTCAGAACAGGTAAAAGCGTTGAACTCAAACAGAAGTCTCTTTACTTTATCATGAAGACTGTGCGACACCACATCATCGAGTATTCTCAACGCCTGATACAGGATCTGATGAATCAGATGGTTTTTATCGTAAACCTGATGCTCACAATAACACCGTTCCTTATGGACCAGGTTTTTCTGTACATCACGTGAAAAAAGCAATTTACCTTTTAGGGCGAGCTGGTTATTTTTAATCCTGCGGTATTTCTTTATCAAACCCTTTTTTACTAAATGCTCTACCTCATTCAGGAAAATTTCATAATATAGCTCAAGGATGGAATTGTATTTCTTTTTCAATGCCGCTTCAGAAACATTGTCAACTTGAATAACCTTACAAACACGCAGCATATTCAGCAGAACTCCCTGCCAGAGATTTTTGTTTTCTTTTGAATACGAAGTATCTCTGTCCGCTTTAGGTAGGATTTCAATGGTAAAACCACCAATCTGCACCACTCCTACATACGACCCGAACTGAACACCATTGTAAATTGGAGTGAAATATTTGTTCCCATTTTTTTCATTGAATTTCACGAGCGCAGCGAGATGTTTTTTTGTGAAGCCATCTTCCCCAACTCTCAGTTTCTGATATTCAAATACTTTCATGAGATACTTATGATATATTGGAATTCACAGTAAATCGATTATAAATTGAAATGAAATCTGATGCAGAAACTTCGCTCATATCTTTAACAAAAAATATTTTCTTGTCGGTAAGGAATTCAAAATCATCGTAACCTTTGAATTTAAAGAGAATTTCTCCGTTCTGCCCTGGCTCATTGTATTCCACAAACCTGTCGCCCAACACCAATCCGATTTTACCAAAATCACCGTAAAAATATTCTTCCAGGAGTGGGATTATCTTGTTTTTGAAAGTGTACCGGAGATCAGAAAGATTATTAACATTCATGAAATAGGAATGGCCAATTTGATGATCCTTGTCTATCAGGATTTCTATTCTTTGATTTATGGTTTTAAGCATTTCAATTAAATCAATGCCTCCTTCGATTTTTCCTCGTGTTGAATGAAAACTGTCCAGAATGTATGTGTAAGCTCCCCCGAAAACAGTACGGTTTAAAAGTA
>JAEWOM010000121.1 GCA_023399675.1 Bacteroidota bacterium | reverse complement strand
ATGTCCAGCCCTACTGAATACTCTTGATTTTCCATTTTTATGTCGATTTGATTTTTTTATTATTCTGCTTACTATTCTTTTTCAGTGTTGTATTCTGTTCTGCATCAGTTGGTTCTGTTCTGTTCCGCCTGCTTTTTTACAGTTCCCGTTTTCCGGGCCACGATTTCAGGAATTTTTGCCAGTTCTTTTGAACCTACAGCTAAAATGCTGTCATTCTCAGCGAAATTCGGATTCAGCGTTGTAACAATTTGATTTTCATATTTCACTGAAATCTTGGAATACTTTTCCGGTGACTGATAAACCAAATATTTTTCAACAAAAGTCTTGAAGCCTTTCACTTTGAAATCAATATTGTCTAAACTTCCGATTTCCACCTTGAAGTTTCCTTCACTGGTGAGCAGATTGTAATTATTACCGGTTTTGGAAACGCCGATGAAATACTTTCTGCTGAAGTCGTCCGCATTGATCTTGTCGATTAATTCTGCAAGTTTCACATACTCCGAGCGCTCAACATTTCCCGTAACGAGCATGGATGGATGCGAATAAATTTTGGAAATCGGGAACTCGCGGCCTTTTCTGTCAACATAAAAATCCTGTCCGTTCTTATTCAGCCGGAATGCCGGAACTTTCTGTATGATATCCACATTCAGTTTTCCATTCAGGTTCAGATACACATTCGAGCTGTCTACCGAAGGAAAATTATTGACTTCCTTCTCGAGCTTCGGAATATCGATACTGCCAATCTTATTCTCCGGATTGAATCCGGAAATGAAGTTCCTCACGTTCTTTTCATCGATGAAGTAAACTTTCTCGCTGTTTTCCGGATAGACCAAATTGACCGAAACGTCTTTCATGGGCGTCTCGCTGAAACGCTTCAATGAGAAGCTCAGTAAAAATCCGAAGATTATTACCGTTGCAGCAATTTTCAGTATGCGCCATTTATTTTTCATCCCTAATCTGTCGTCTCTTGTTCATTTGCACTGTTTCCCAGCCATTGATTGATCGGGTCGTACAAAGTGTCTATATTTCCTGCTCCCACAGTCAGCAGCACATCAAATTCTTTACTTTTTATCTTATCAAGTGCTTCTTCCAGTGTGGATAGTTCTTTATGCTGATGCACTGTTTTTTCCACCAGCCATTCCGAAGTTATTCCCTCAAAATTTTCCTGAAGTTCACGCGCCGGATAGATATCCAGCAAAATCAGTTCATCACTGTTTGCAAGGCTTTCGGCAAAACCGTCTGCAAAATCACGCGTTCGGCTGAAAAGGTGCGGCTGAAATACCACCAGCAGCTTTTTCCCGGGGTAAAAAGTCCGGATAGAACCTATTACCGCGTTGAGTTCTGTCGGATGGTGTGCATAATCGTCAATGTACACCTTGCCGTTGCCAAAAATATGTTTTGTATAACGTCTCTTGATGCCTTTGAATGTTGAAATCCCCTTTTTAATCGTTTGAATATCAACACCTAAACTGTTCAGCAAAGCAATCGCTGCGACTGCATTTTCCACATTGTGAATTCCGGGAATCTGCCAATGGAAATCGCTCGTTTTTTCATCTCCTTTATGAAAATCGAACAAGATGCTGTCGCCTTCCATTCGGAGGTTATCTGCATAGAATTCAGCCGGTTCATTTACAGCATAAGTTCGGGCATTTCGGCCGATATCAATTCCTTTCCGTACGAACAGCCTGTTTTCATCAGCTACCAGCGCAGCGAATTCATTAAAGCCCTCTTCAATGTTTTTTTCATCACCGTAAATATCCAGATGGTCAGCATCATTTGAGGTGATTATGGCCCAGTCCGGAGATAAATTCAGGAAACTTCTGTCGTATTCATCGGCTTCCAGCACTGAATAAGTACTGCCATTGTACAGAAAGTTGGACTTAAAATTTTCTGAAATTCCGCCTAGAAAACACGAAAACGGAAGATTCGCTTCCTTGCACAGATGCGCAACCAATGTAGAGGTGGTTGTTTTACCGTGGGTGCCTGCTACGGCAATACATTCTGTATTTTCAGTGATGAGACCGAGAACTTTTGCTCTTTTTACGACTTCAAAACCATTGGAACTGAAATAATCGAGGAGGCCGAGTTTTTTCACAGCAGGTGTGTACACAATCAGTGTATCGGACGGTGTGAAAGCCAGGACTTTTTCATCCACCTCATCATTAAAACTGATTTCCAGGCCTTCTTCCTGCAGGGCATCCGTCAGTTTTGTTCTGGTTTTATCATAGCCTGAAACGTTCTTGCCTGACGCTTTGAAATAGCGCGCAAGATTACTCATACCGATACCTCCGATACCGATAAAATAAAAATTCTGATATGTGTTCAGGTTAATCATGATAAATTACAAGTCGCTTTCTCCGCGTTACGTACTGATTTCTAAACTTTTAACTATTTTCGTTACAATTTCCTGAGCCGCTTCCGGTTTTGCGAAGAATTTCAGGTTTTCGGACATTTCGTTCCTTACATTTTCGTTTTCACAGATTTCCATCAGTGTATTCCAGAATTTTTCCTTCATTTCACTGTCTTTCACCATTCTGGCCGCATTTCTATCGACCAGCGACTTTGCATTTACCGTCTGATGATCCTCCGCAGCAAAAGGGAAAGGCACCAGCAACACCGGTTTTTGCGAAACCGCGAGTTCTGATATCGCAATGGCTCCCGCTCGCGAAACGATGACATCTGCAGCAGAATACGCCAGCGCCATATCCGATATGAAGGCTTTCAACTGCACCTGATCTTTGAACTGCGCGATTTCCGGCAGTTTATTCAGGGAATCGTAATCCAGTTTTCCTGACTGCCAAATCAGCTGATATCCATTCTCCGCCAATTTCTGCAGATTCTCTTTCCATGCATTATTGAGCGTTCGTGAACCCAGAGAACCGCCAACTGATAAAATCGTGAGTTTATCTGCGTTTAGTCCCAGCTTTTCCTTTGCCGTTTTTGCGTCCTGCAGATCGCTGACGATCTGCTGACGAATAGGATTGCCTGCGAAAACCGTTTCTGTGTCACCAAAAAATTTCGACATTTCCGGATATGCCGTAAATACTGCCTTTGCTTTCTTGGACAGAAATATATTCGTTTTTCCGGGCAGTGAATTCTGTTCCTGAACGAAAATCGGGACGCCCATTCTGGCAGCAACATACAGCGCAGGCCCGCTTGCAAATCCTCCGGTTCCTACTGCGAAATCCGGTTTGAATTCCTTGATCAGTTTACCGGCACGCCGCAAGCTTGAAATAATTTTAAAAGGCAGATTCAGGTTTTTCATGAGGTTTCCACGGTCAAAACCCGCAATGTTGAGACCTTCAATTCGGTATCCTGCAGCCGGAACTTTTTCCATCTCCATCTTCCCATCTGCTCCGATAAACAGAAACTCGGTATCCGGATAGCGCTTCCTGATTTCATCGGCAATAGCAACCGCCGGAAAAATATGACCTCCGGTTCCGCCGCCGCTCATCAGTACGCGAAAAGGTTCTTTTGTGTTATGTTCCATCTGAACTGCCATCTTCTGTTTGCTTCCGAATAATTATGCGATATCGTTTATTTCTTCTATACTCTGTTTTTTGCCCATTCCTTCCTCGTCATACAACTGAATTCTGGAACTCACGTTCAGAACCAGCCCAAGTTGAAAATAAGTAACCAGCATTGACGTTCCTCCGTAACTGATCAGCGGTAAAGGCTGTCCGGTAACCGGAATTAAATTAACGGCAACGGCAATATTTACTGCAAGCTGCACGAAAATCATGATACCCATTGCCAGCACGAGTAATGAACCAAAAAATGCCGGCATTTTACTCGCAATCATCACAATACGAATGATCATAATGAAGTACAGCGTGATCAGCGCAAAAGCTCCGACAAAGCCGTATTCTTCAACTATGATGGCAAAAATAAAATCGGAAGCCGACTGCGGAAGCATCTGTTTTAATGCACTTTTTCCAGGTCCCATTCCTGCAATTCCACCGTGAACGATGGCTGCTTTTGCCTGCATTACCTGATAATTCTTTGCTTTATCGGCCTCGCTGCTTACTTCTTTATCTTTTTTGTTGTCGAAGAACACCTCAACACGGCTCATCCAGGTATGAACCCTGTTTCCGCCAATCATCTCTGTGTTCAGCGCAACCATCACAAACATTGCTGCGGCAACTACGGATGTTACGATGAATCCAGCTACATATTTCCAGTTGAACTGGCCGATAATTAACACCACGATTGACACCATCAGGATCATTAAAGCGGTCGAGCCATTGTCTTTAGCCACCAAAATAAATATGGTGATAATCGGCAGGAAGACCATCACGATGTTCTGCCATGCTTTGCGCTCCACCGAAATTCTCTTGGTAAGATAGCGGCACAGGTAAATGATGAGCATCAGATAGGCAAATGTTGACGGCTGGAAAGAAAACGGTGTTCCCGGAATTTTCAGCCAGCGCGAAGCACTTGCACCGTCGATGGTCTGTCCCGTAAACATGGTTATCAGCAGCAGTCCCGCAGAAATAATCAGCAGAATCATACTGAGTTTCCCAATATGCTCATATTTCACAAACCCTACTACACGCATCACACCCAAACCAAGAAGCACAAACATCATGTGTTTCAGGATGTGGGATGTTGTGGTTCCGGTATTTACGATATACTGAAGATTGGAGCTCGCCGAATACACGGGAAATACAGAAAACGCCGAGATCAGTATGATCACGATCCACAGGACTTTATCGCCCTTCAGATATTCGAATCTGTTTTCTGCAGTCTGTTCGTTCATCATTTAGTGTACATTCTGTTTTTCAGTTTTTGCCAGTACTTCCTGCTTAAATTTTCTTCCCCTGTCTTCGTAGTTGCTGAACAGGTCAAAACTTGCACAGCACGGTGACAGCAATACTGTATCTCCTTTTTCAGCAATTGATTTACAGATCTTTACTGCATCTGCCATACTTGCTGTATCGTAAATGAATTCCTTCTGATCCTGAAAGAAATCGATGATCTTCTGATTATCAAGTCCCAGACAGACAATCGCTTTAACTTTCTTTTTTACGAGTTCTTCTATTTCGGCGTAATCGTTTCCTTTATCTACTCCGCCTACGATCCAGACAGTTGGTGTTTTCATACTGTCCAGCGCGTAATAAGCAGCATTCACGTTGGTTGCTTTGCTGTCGTTGATGTACTTCACACCGTCGATTTCTGCAACCTGTTCCAGCCTGTGTTCCACGGCCTGGAAAGTCATCAGCGAATTACGGATGCTTTCGTTGCTGATATTCAGAATTTTACCGGCAATTGAAGCGGCAAGGCTGTTCGCAACGTTGTGATTGCCCACCAGTGACAGTTCTTCGATGCGCATCGAAAATTCTTCGCGCAGTTTTACAAATATTTTATCTTCATCAGCATATCCACCTTCCTTCACATGCTCCTGAATGGAAAACGGAAGCATTTTTGCCTTAATTTCCAGTTTCTGCAGCAGATTACGGCTCATTTCGTCATCTTTGTTGTAGATGAAAAAATTGTCGTTCTCCTGGTTCTCGGCAATTCTGAATTTCGCCAGCGCGTATTCTTCATAATCGTAGTTGTACTGATCGAGATGATCCTGACTCAGATTCAGCAGCAGCGATATGTACGGTCTGAAATTCTGAATATCATCCAACTGAAATGAACTTACTTCCAAAACATAATACTCAAACTGTTCGTCAGCTACCTGTTTTGCGAAGCTTTTACCGATATTTCCGCCTACGCCTACATTCAACCCATCATTTTTCAGAATGTGATAAATCAGCGACGTGGTGGTCGTTTTCCCGTTACTGCCCGTAACAGCAATAATTTTTGCTGATGTAAACTCCGCAGCAAACTCAATTTCTGATGAAAGCCGGATGCCCTTCTGATTAATTTTGTAGATGATATCAGATTTCTTCGGGATTCCCGGCGATTTTACAATCCAGTCTGCCGAGAGAATGCGCTCCATGTCGTGGCTTTGTTCTTAAAAGTCTATTGTGTTTTCAATCAACAGTTTGGGGTAACTGTCTTTCAGTGTTCCGGCATCAGAAAGAAAAACATCCATACC
>JAEWOM010000024.1 GCA_023399675.1 Bacteroidota bacterium | reverse complement strand
CGACATATCTGCGGGTGCTACCAAATCATGCGTAACACCTTCCCTGTCCGTAATTTTAATTTGAATATCTGCTGACATTTCTTTCAATTTATTCTTCACCGGAACCGAACAGTCCACTCACCAAAGAGGTGATTACAGAAAGAGCAATACTGAAAATAAATGCCCAGAGGAAACCGTCCACTTTCATCCCGTCAATAAAATAATCAGCAATCAGAATCACCAACGCATTGATTACGAGCGAAAAGAGACCGAGTGTAATGATAGTCAGTGGTAAACCGATCAGTTTAAGTATCGGTGTAACAATAAGATTCAGCAAACCGAGCACAACTGCAAAAATTAATGCCGTGGTAAAAGAATCGATGTGTACACCACTCAGAACCTTTGTGAGTAAAAAGGCTACAACAGCGGTAACCAGAAGACGGATAATCATTCCCATAAAGTTTATTTTTAGTTTCGTAAAGGTACTAAAAGGACATGAAAAACACCAAGCCAACCATTATTTTAAAACATTCGGCAATGATTCTGTAAATCGCTGCTGTATTGCATCCCGCGTAGAAAATCATTAATTTCGGGGCTGAAAAAAAGGCAAAAATATGGATGCAAGCAGAAAACAGGAGATCCTGGACAGATTTAACAACTGGGGAAAAGAAACCTTAGGAACGACACTGGATATTCGTTTTACCGATGTTGATGAAGAAAGCCTTACTGCCACAATGCCGGTTTCTCCGAAAGTTCATCAGCCCTACGGAATTCTGCATGGCGGAGCGAGCGCTGCGCTGGCTGAAACATTAGGTTCATGTCTTTCTGTGATTCACACTGACCTCGAAAAATTCGCTCCCGTCGGAACTAATCTGAACTGCAACCATTTACGCGCAAAACGCAATGGTGTGGTAAGCGGCAAAGCAACTTTCATCAGAAAAGGCGCTACCGTTCATGTTTCGCAAATTGAAATTCGTGATGAGGAAGGTAATTTAATCAACCACACAACGATGACCAATAATATAATTCCGAAAAGAAGATTGGGATAAAGCAAAATTAAGAGTAAAGTTTTCCGGCAACCAGTTCTCCAATTTTTGGTGCAAGTGCAACCCCCATTCCTGAAAGTCGGACAGCTGCAATCTGTCGGTCAGTCAGTTGCTTCAATACCGGGAATTTTTCGGGTCCCATCGCCATAATTCCACTCCAGCGCATTTCAATTTCGGGTTTTTGATGCGGCAAAATCACCGTTTGCAGGAAATCTTCGAGGTGGGCTTGCAAAAATCCGGTTGTGGCAAAATCTGTTGTTTCTTCAGTTTTGAAATCCTGATTTCGGCCGCCTCCCAGTAAGATTCGGTTTCCAACATTCCGCCAGTAATAGAAGCCTTCATCATAATGAAATGTTCCTTTGAATTTGAGGTTTGCCACCGGTTCTGTAAGCAAAACCTGTCCGCGTGCAGGAGTGATTTCTTCATTTTGGATGAACTGTGATGAAAAAGCGTTGGTGCAGAAAATGAGTTTTTCTGCACTGATTTCACTGTTGCCGTTCAACTCAACCTTCATTCCCGCTACGCTTTCATCGACTTTCAGAACTTCCGTTCCGAAAAGAAATTCAACCTTCAGTTCATGGCATTTCTCCAGTAATTTCTGTAGCATTTTTCCTGAGTGCAGACTGCCTTCACATGGATTTTCAATTAAATATTCAGATTTTCCGAAGCCGATTCAGCTAACTTCACTTGATTCGGACAAAATGTTGTCCGATTACCTGTCACCGGTTCGAGTTTCGAATTAACTTCTTCCAGTTTCTGCAGTGCGCTGTCATTACTTAAGATCTCGTATCCTCCGCAGAGTTCAAAATCAATCTCTGAAGCGGGAAAATAATCCTGAATTTTCTTAAGGCCGTCATACCGCATTTTCACCAGCTCCAGCGTTTTCTCCCACCCCATCGCTGCAGCATCTGAGATAATTTCGGTAAGACTTCCAAAGCAGGCGAATCCTGCATTTCGTGTTGAAGAACCTAGCGGAACAGCATTTTTTTCAATGATTAAAACAGTTTTATCAGGATAATTCTCCTTGATTGACACCGCAGACCACAAGCCTGTGAAACCCGCTCCTACAATTATTACATCACGTTTTCTGTAAAATGTTTCCGCTTCCCAAATGCTTTGCCGGTACATATAATTCTGACTTTCACCAAACTTAAAGAATTTTGTTCAGATAACCGTTTTGTTCTATAAATTATGCATGAAAACAGGCATTTTTTCTTAAAGAATTTATTTTGAAAAAAAAATATTGATACAAGTGTTGAATAGAATGTCAATCAGAATCATTAAGAAAGATTTTGCACAATTCAACAGCAAAAATTGAGGGAATTTCTGCTTCAAAACAATCAATTCTCACTAAATTTGCACTTCATAAAATCCCGATAGCCAACAGCTACGGGCCAAAAGCAATTCTATGACTTCACAACAGATACGCCAGCAGTTTTTAGATTTTTTCAAGAGCAAGCAACACCTGATCGTGCCATCGGCGCCGATTGTGCTGAAAGATGACCCTACTTTAATGTTCTCGAACTCGGGAATGACGCAGTTTAAGGATTATTTCCTGGGTTACAAGGAGCCGAAATCGCCGCGAATTGCCGATACACAGAAGTGTCTGCGCGTTTCCGGAAAGCACAACGACCTGGACGATGTGGGGCGCGATACTTACCATCACACGATGTTTGAAATGCTTGGAAACTGGTCTTTCGGCGATTATTTCAAGAAAGATGCGATTGCGTGGGCGTGGGAACTGCTGACGGAAGTGTACGGAATTCCGCAGAAAAACCTGTATGTGACGATTTTTGAGGGCGATGCTTCCGAAAATCTGGAGCGTGACCAGGATGCATACAATTTCTGGAAAGAACACATTGCGGAAGATCGCATCATCAACGGAAATAAGAAGGATAACTTCTGGGAAATGGGCGACAGCGGGCCTTGTGGACCTTGCTCCGAAATACACGTGGATTTGCGTTCTGACGAAGAAAAAGCCAAAGTTTCGGGTCTGGATCTGGTGAATAACGACCATCCGCAAGTTGTGGAAATCTGGAATCTGGTATTTATGGAGTTCAATCGTAAAGCAGACGGAACGCTGGAGAAACTTCCTGCCCAACACGTGGATACGGGAATGGGCTTCGAAAGGCTGTGTATGGCGCTTCAGGGAAAATCTTCCAACTACGATACCGATGTTTTCACGCCGCTGATTGCGAAAGTGGAAGAAGTTTCAGGGAAAAAATATACCGGAATTTTAGAAGA
>JAEWOM010000010.1 GCA_023399675.1 Bacteroidota bacterium | reverse complement strand
CGGTATCACCGCGACAGAAAACTGGCGAAAAGGCGACTGGACAGGGTTTCAGGGACAGGATTTCGAAGCGGTAATCGATTTCAAGAAAATCATGCAGATCAAAGAAATTTCGGTGAACTTCCTGCAGGACAGCCGTTCTTGGATTCTATTGCCGAAGAAAATCGAATATTATCTTTCCTCAGATAACAAAGATTTCTTCCTGATCGCGACAGAAGAGCACCAAATCAGTCCGCAGGACGAGCAGGTAAATGTACACCGGTTTAAAACAGAGATTGTGCCGACCGACGCCAGATATTTGAAAATAAAGGCCACGAATTTCGGGAAATTACCGAACTGGCATCAGGGAGCAGGAAATGACGCGTATATTTTTGTGGATGAAATCGAAGTAAAATAGGCTGAAAAATCAGGGACTTCTGATTATTCCTCTACAAATCCAAGTGCCTTTTCCTGGTCAAATTCACCTTCCCATTTCGCGATGACAACCGAAGCCAGACAGTTTCCGATTACATTTACGGAAGTTCTTCCCATATCCATCAGTTCATCAATACCTAAAATTGCTGCAATAATGAACGTCGGTAAACCAAACTGATCGGCAGTGGCAATTAAAATAATCAAAGATGCGCGCGGAATGGCTGCAACACCTTTACTGGTAACCATCAGCGTCAGACAGATCAACAACTGCTGTCCGAAGGAAAGATTCATCCCGGCTGCCTGTGCTACGAAAATAGAGGCAAGCGAAAGATACAAAGTAGTACCGTCCAGGTTAAAAGAATAACCGGTTGGGACAACGAAGGATACAATTTTTCGGGGAACGCCGAACTGCTCCATATTCTGCATTACTACAGGAAGCGCCGCATCCGAACTCGTCGTTGCAAAGGCAATGGAAACCGGCTCTTTAATGGCTGAAATAAACTGCTTGATCGGAACTTTCATATACAGCGCAACCGGCAGCAAAACCAAAAGCAGAAATGCAATCAGCGCACAGTATAACGTTATCAGGAGCATAAACAGATATTTGAGGATATCGATTCCCATATGCCCGACGGTGTACGCCATCGCTGCACCCACCCCGATCGGTGCAAAGTACATGATAATATGCGTGTACTTAAACATGGTTTCCGCCAGACTTTCCATGAAATCTACCAGCGGCTTCTTTTTCTGTTCAGAAAGCTGTGCGAGACCAATACCGAAAATCACAGCAAAGATTACGATCTGCAGTACCTGATTTTCATAGATGGATTTAATAATGTTTTCCGGAAAAATATCTCGGAAAAATGCCGTTGTTTTAAAAATCCACTGGTTCGCTTCCGGAATCTGTTCCAGAGCCTTCATATCCGCTTCTTTTACGGCTGAAGTTTTCGGAAGTTCCTGATGCGGAATTTTTGATGCATCGATTCCTTTTCCGGCCTGAGAAATATTAATAGCGGCAAGTCCGATAAATAATGCGATAGTCGTTGCCGAATAAAAATACAGCAGTGATTTCCACGCCATTCGGCCGACCTGTTTCAGATCAGAGTGTCCGGCTATACCGTAAACGAGTGTCGCAAAAAGAATCGGGCCGACAATCGTCTTAATCAACCTGATGAATCCCTGACTCAGCGGCTGGAGTGACAGGGCGATTCCCGGATAATCGCGTCCGACAATAACTCCCATCACAATACTGACAAGGATCCAGGTCGTCAGGTTTTTTCTTCTCCAGGCATAGACAATCATGCCTACAATCAGCAGCAAATGGGCATAAACCAGCAAATCCGGATTCAGCGGATTGAAGAAGTTAATGGCATGAAGTATTACTGCAACTGTTAAAGTAAATAACGGGAAGATTTTAAGTAGTTTGCTGTACATAGGGAATCAATGTAGCGCAAATATAGTTTTTTAGCGGCTACTTTGCAGCAGCACGAACATAAAGTGCACAAAAAAACTCCGGAAAAAATCCGGAGTTTAAAACATATCCTGTTGTGTTATGCTCTCAAATATCTTGCGTAAGCATATCCTTCTTCACCTCCGGAAGTTCTCACTTTCCACCAGTCAGCTGTAGTCTGCTCAACCAAAGTTACGCTTTCACCTTTTGCAGCTTTCCCTACGATAGCAGCATCTGTCGAAGGCTGCTGTCTGATGTTAAGGTTGCTATCTTCAGTTGCAACCGTCAGTGCTGAACCAGCTGCAAGACCTGCCACTTTAACATCGATGTTGATATCAGAAGCTGAATACGTGCTGTCGATAGCTCCAAGAGCATTCCACACTGCATCTTTAGCTGCACTGTCTGAAGTGCTTCCTGACACATAAAGAATACCACCCTGCTCCTGAACTTGCAGGTCCGAGATTCCTGCAGACTGTGCTGCAGAGATAACATTTCTGTATTTATCCTGTAATGCGCTCATTTTCAATTATTTTACTGTGTAGTTGTAGTTTACTTTACCCACTTTCAAAGCGTCAACTGATTCTTTGATTTTTCTGGCCTGTTCCGGAGAAACATTTCCTGTAAGCGTCAGTTCGCCGTTTACAGTTTCCACCTGTACAGAAGGGAAATCTTTAACAGCATCAGCTACTCTCTGCTGAACAGCAGGATCTACTGCTGAAGTTGTGGTAACCGGAGCAATAGGAGTTACTGTGGCCATATCCATTACATCTTTTACGCCTTCAACTTTTCTTAAAGCATCGATAGCCGCAGCTTTATCAGCTTCCGTTGCGAAAGTTCCGCTCAGGTGCGCTGTACCGTCCTTCACTTCAACAGAAGTTCCGGGATATGTTGCTACAACCGTTGTTGCACTGGTAGTGAGGTCTGCATCAGATACCTTTTTCTTACAAGAAACAGCTGCAAGTGACACCATCAGCGCTACAGCAGCCATTTTGAATGATTTTTTCATAGGTTTATTTACTTTAATGTTAAAAGTTATTGAACTTCAAATATAATAATTTAAAAAGAAGCACAACTTCAGATAATCTTAAATTTTTCTTAAATAACATTTTTTGAAAACGCTATGTCGGCTGAAAAAAATTCGTTAACCGACGATCGTTCGGAACGTTAAATTCACCCGAGGATCTTTCACTTTCTTGGTTGGAGGCAGCCTGTGAAGCCAGTGCTGCTGCGTTGTTCCGGACATTTCCAGCAGACTTCCTGCCGGAAGTAAAATTTCTGCTTTTTCACCGGTTTTCTTATGTTTAAAAACGAATTTTCGTTCTGCACCAAAACTCACCGATGCGATTGATCCGTTTTTCTTCAGATCCTTTTCACTGTCACTGTGATACGCCATACCTTCGCTGCCGTCGTGATACAGATTCAACAGGCATGAATTGTAGCTTTCGCGTGTGTATTCTTCACATCTTTTCTTAATTTCCAAAAGCATTTGCGTGAAAATCGCAGCCTTTTTCGTTCTGCCCGAATACGTATATTCAAATTCCTTTTCACCAAACCATGCCACCTTCCTTTTGGTGAGAATAAGTTTTCCAAAAATAAGCGCTTCATCATGCTGCCACGGAATTTCATTGAGTAAAGAATTCAAGTAAAATTCCGATTCTTCTGCAGTAAAAATTTCACCATAATACTGTACGGTACCGTCATACGGCAGTAATTCGCGAGGCAAATCATGATGGTTAAAAAGATCTGTCATTTCGCCGCATTTTGCCCAGCAAACCGATTCAGTTTCCATGTAAGCGAAAACATCAGATAGCGTCTGAGGATCAGGTCTTCACGGTCTTCCACGTATGTACTCGCAATCACTCTGGACACTGCCTGATTCTGGTTGAGCACATCATACACTTTCAGCTTTGCAGTAAGCTGTTTGTTGAAAAAAGAATAGCCAAGACTGGTATTCCACAGATAAAAATCACGCTTGAAACCGGGCGCTATGTTCGAGTTGGTGTTGTACTGAAAGTCGTTGCCGAAAATCAAATTGCCGTTCAGCAGGTAATTGGTCAGCTCCAGTTTAAAAACATG
>JAEWOM010000263.1 GCA_023399675.1 Bacteroidota bacterium | reverse complement strand
GTCCTGAGCCCCAGTAAGGATATCCCCATGGACCCCAGCCTCCCCAGTAATTATTGTAAAAATTGGTTTCTTCACCAGCATACAGACCCCAATCTGAATCGGTGCCGGACCACTGGCTGTATTTATTTTCCTGTTCGTATTCGTGGAGACGGCTGTTTTCGATGACACCACTTTGGTTATAGTCATAATAGCCGCCTACCTGATTTCCGGAATTCTGGATTACTACCCCTTCCGGAAGTGTATCGGTTTCAGGGTCGTAGTACACTCCGTCTGTCTCGCTGTATCCGCCAATATGCGCACCGCAGGACATCAGAATCAACCCTCCTGACAAAGTCAAAACCGCTTTACTGATGAAGCGTTCCGACATCTGTTTCAATATATTTTTTTTCATAGTAAACTGAGATTTATTTTTTAAATATCTTTGCACCCTATCGAGCTAAAACTGTACCAATTACCGATGTTTATCATGTAAAAATACAATTTTAATTTGGATAAAAAATCGATAGAATAGTTAAAAGGAAAAGCAGAAAAAAATAATTATCACTAAATAGATGGCAAAACAAACAAAGAGAAGCGACGATTACAGCAAATGGTATAATGAACTGGTGGTGAAAGCCGATCTGGCGGAAAACTCCGGTGTAAGAGGATGTATGGTAATCAAACCTTACGGATATGCCATCTGGGAGAAAATGCGGGATGAACTGGACCGCAAATTCAAAGAAACAGGGCATCAAAACGCATATTTTCCACTGTTCGTTCCCAAAAGTCTTTTTGAAGCAGAGGAGAAAAACGCTGAAGGTTTTGCCAAAGAATGTGCAGTTGTTACCCATTACAGACTGAAAACTGATCCGGACAATCCTCAGAAACTCATCGTAGATCCCGAAGCAAAACTCGAAGAAGAGCTTATTGTGAGACCTACATCTGAAGCAATTATCTGGAACACCTATAAATCCTGGATACAGTCCTACCGCGATCTGCCGATCCTGATTAACCAGTGGGCAAATGTTGTACGCTGGGAAATGCGAACACGCCTTTTCCTGCGCACGGCCGAATTTCTGTGGCAGGAAGGTCACACAGCGCATTCAACACGCACAGAAGCTGTTGAAGAAACTGAGAAAATGCTGGAAGTGTACGCTGAATTTGCAGAAAAATTCATGGCTGTTCCTGTAATCAAAGGATACAAAACACCTTCTGAGAGATTTGCCGGTGCCGAAGAAACCTACTGTATAGAAGCGCTGATGCAGGATGGAAAAGCACTGCAAGCCGGTACTTCCCACTTTTTAGGACAGAATTTCGCGAAAGCATTCGATGTTAAATTCACCAACAAAAAAGGTCAGTCAGAATTCGCGTGGGCAACTTCGTGGGGAGTATCAACCCGACTGATGGGAGCACTGATTATGGCACACTCCGACGATAACGGTCTTGTATTACCTCCGACCCTGGCACCGATTCAGGTTGTAATCGTGCCTATTTTCAAAGGAGAAGAGCAGCTCAGTCAAATCAGTGAGGTCGCAACGGAACTGATGGAAAAACTGAAAGCAAAAGGAATCTCCGTAAAATTCGATAATGACGATCAGAACAAACCCGGCTGGAAATTCGCAGAATACGAACTGAAAGGCGTTCCGGTGAGAATTGCCATGGGAGCTCGCGATCTGGAAAACAAAACAGTGGAAATTGCCAGAAGAGACACGCTGACCAAAGAAGTACAGCCTCTGGAAAACATCGAAAGCTACATTGAAAATCTTCTGCAGGAAATTCAGAAAAGTATTTATGACCGTGCACTGGCTTTTCGTGACAGCAATATAACCGAAGTGAACTCGTACGAAGAATTCAAGAAAGTTCTTGAGGAAAAAGGTGGCTTTATCTCTGCGCATTGGGATGGATCTGCGGAGGAAGAAGAACAGATCAAAGAGGAGACGAAAGCGACCATCAGATGTATTCCTCTGGACCATTCCGAAGAATCAGGCATTTCGATGATTTCAGGAAAACCGTCTGCACGCAGGGTTATTTTTGCTAAAGCGTACTGATTCTTTTACTAATTCTGAATAAATATTATAAAATTTTATGTTGGCAGCAATGCATAACATGGAATTGTATACATTTGCTTCAGTTAACAAATTAAAAATAAACTACTATGTCACTAAACATCATTGATCTTATCAAAGGTCAGCTTGGTCCTGCTCTGGTTTCACAGGCTTCGACAAACCTTGGTGAAAGCGAATCCGGAATTTCTAAAGCGATCAGTGGTCTTTTGCCTGCAATCGTAGGAGGTCTTGCAAACAATGCAAGCAACCCTACTGTTTTAGATTCTCTGACAGGAGCAAACAACAGCGGACTTCTTGGTAACCTTTTGGGTAACACAACCAATAATCCCCTGATTTCAACTGTACTTTCCGCAATTTTTGGAGACAAAGTAGCGGGACTGGTTAATTCTATTTCCAGCTTTGCAGGAATCGGTAACAGCAGCACGAATTCATTACTGAATATGGTAACAGGTGCTACACTTGGATCCGTAGGGAAATATGCTGCAGATAACAATCTGGACAGATCCGGTATCAGTTCTTTACTGAGCGATCAGAAAGGTATTGTATCTACCCTGCTTCCGGCTGGACTTTCTTTGGCTTCTCTGGGACTTGGAAACTGGTTCGGCGGAGATGACACTGTAAGAGAAACAACAGGAAATATTCGTCATGACGAGCCAAAAGTTGAAGTTCACAGAGCGGGCGAAACCCACGTGAATGTTGACAGAAATGACAACAACGGCGGAGGTTCTATCTGGAAATGGTTATTACCACTGATTTTACTTTTGGGTGTTGGTTACCTTCTCTGGAAGCAGTGCGGAAATAAAGATACAACTGCTACCACAACTGATACTGATACGGTGGATTACGTTACTGATACTACTGCAATCATCGCAGATACTACTGCAACGATTGATGGTAACAGAACAACAACAGACATCGACCTGAACGGAACGCCAATCCAGGGTTATGCCGGCGGAATGGAATCCAGAATGATTGATTATCTGAAAAGCGGAAACTATGAAACTGCAACAGATGAATCTTTGAAAGATACTTGGTACAACTTCGATAACGTAAACTTCGAATTTGGAAAATCTGATGTTATTACTCCTGAATCAGTTGGTCAGCTTGAAAACCTTGCTGCGATTCTGAAGGCTTATCCGAATTCGAAAATAAAAATCGGAGGTTATACAGATAAGAAAGGAGATGATGCAGCTAACAAAAAGCTTTCTCAGGACAGAGCAAACTATATTCAGCAGAGACTTACTGCCCTTGGTGTAGGTGCACAGATTACTGAAGCTGAAGGATATGGTGAAGAGCAGGCAACAGTTGCAGAAACTGCAAGCGATGAAGAAAGAGAAGCAGACAGAAAAATGGCTGTAAGATTCGCTAAATAATACGGTACTAAACCGATAGATTAAATCCCGCTTCAATACTGAGGCGGGATTTTTTTGTGTAGAATTAAACCGAAAGGAAACTACATTTCGTTTTCATCTCCGTTTTCCTTTTGCAGCTCTTCTTTGGAAAAACCGATTGCGCGTCGTGGTTTTTCTTTTTTTGCATATGCGTTGAGTTCTCTTTTAAGGTTTTCGATTCTCGGCGCGAACACATCATAATCATTTGCCGATACTTCAAAAATAAACTGCTGTACCGATTTCAGGTATTCTTCGGTCAGTTTTCCTGAAGCCTCAAGCAGACTGCTCTCCAGCAATGAATTCTCAATTCTGAAATTCGGGTTTTTTGCTTTCAGATAATAATTTCTCAGCCGCTTTTTCACGCTTTGTGTAAAATCAATGACCATGGTATTGCTGAACAGTTTCATTTTATCCGAATAGCCGGTCCAGAAAGGTTTATGATCTGCACCATTGAACCGCAGAATCTGCATGAGAACAGAATCGTCTTCCAGGTCTTTTGTCAGGTAGCGCAGAATCATTTGAGACCTTTCATCCCGGTTCGGCGGAAATACCGGAATTTTTACGTCGAATCTTCCGGGAGCAAAAACTTCGCTGTCGATACCAAAAAGATTGTCAGCAGCAACCACCATGAGCAAGTCTTCATTAACGAACCGGTGAATACTGTGCAGTATAATTTCCCTCGTCTGCTCATTTTCGGAGTATTGCGTTTCGAGATTGGAACGCTCTTTCGCTATCCGGTCGAATTCTTCCAAAAACAGTAGAACTTTATCTTCTTTCATCATGCCTGTGAGGAAATCATTGAAATCTGTTTTCTGACCATTGATAAATGATGTTCCGAGATACGAATTCTTTACTTCCTTAAATTCATAACCGATAATTTCCGCGATTTTCCTCGCCCAAAAAATTTTGCCGCTGCCTTTCGGACCGTACAGAATGATACCG
>JAEWOM010000257.1 GCA_023399675.1 Bacteroidota bacterium | reverse complement strand
CTTCAGAGCCGTAATCTGACGCTCTATCCAATTGAGCTACGCGTCCGTTTCGGGTTTGCAAATATAGCATTATTTTTATTTTCTTTGAAACATGAATGTGAAATTATTGTATGTAATTTTTCTGCTGCTCTTTTTTGGATGTTCAAAGTCCGAGAAAACTGTTCCTGACAACCAATTGGAACCGTTAACATCGCGCATCAGCGTCGGAAATTCCGATAACAGTTATGATGTGAAATCTGGAAAATTTACATACCATTTTCCATTAAGCAAAATACCTGTTAGAAGAGTCATCGTGCTGAATGCCAGTCTGGTTGGGTATTTTACTGAACTCGGCCTGGAAGATAAAATCGTCGGTGTTTCAAGTCCGGAATATATTTATTCAGAAAAAATTAAGCAGAGATTAGCAGACGGCCGAATTCACAATGTAGGAAACGAACAAAAGTATGATCTTGAGAAAATTGTTGCACTGATGCCCGATCTGATCGTTACGACCCACATCAGCACATTTGAAAACACCTACGACACACTTCGGCGACTGACTTCTGCGGAAATTCTGTTTCTCGACGAATACCTCGAACCGCATCCGCTGGATAAATCCCGCTATCTGCTGATCTTTGGAAAATTGCTCGGCAAGGAAACCTTTGCCAGGGAAAAATATGAATCAATTGCGAAGAACTATCAGGATTGGTCTGCGCTTGCACAGAAGCAACCGAAAAAGCCAATGGTCATCGCCAATGAAATTTACGGAAACCAGTGGTTTATGCCTGGCGGAAAGACACAGTTTGCCCAGTTTGTGAAAGATGCCGGCGGAAATTATCTCTTGAGAAATGATGAATCAGAGAAGGCAGTACCGTTGAGTTTTGAGGAAGTGCTTGTACAGTCAGAACAAGCTTCAGTCTGGCTGAACGCGGGAAATCACCGTTCGCGTGCCGGTTTGCTTGCCGTTAACGCCAATTACGCAAAGCTGCCGGTTTTTCAGCAGGGCCGAATTTTTTCTGTCGGAGCCAAACAGAAGGATAAAGCCAATGATTTTTTTGAGAGCGGAACCGTCCGTGCTGATCTTATTCTGCGCGATTACATTAAAATTCTTCATCTGCAGCTTTTTCCTGATGCAGCGCTTACCTTTCAGGAAGAACTCAGGTGATTTTAGCTAAAATACTATCTTTGCCAACAAATGCTGTTCACCCAAAAAGTGTAGTACGTTTATGTGGCAGAAGATTAAGAAACTCATATTGCTGTTGATTCTGGCGAATATACTTTTCATTTTTTGGGGTAAATTCTTCAATCCGCCTGTCACGGTAACGCAAATCGGCGGTATTCTGGAATACGGTAAACTTCAGCGCGATTACGTTAGCTATGATGAGATGGGCACTCATGTAAAAAAAGCTGTAATAGCCGCAGAAGATCAGTTATTTTTTCAACACAACGGATTCGACTATAAAGCGATAGAAAAAGCGTACAAAAAGAACAGTTCCGGTGCTAAACTGCGCGGAGGCAGTACAATTTCGCAACAAACAGCCAAGAATGTTTTCCTGTGGCAGGGCAGAAGCTGGCTGAGAAAAGGCCTGGAAACCGTTTACACTTTTTTCATCGAACTCATCTGGGGCAAAGAAGTAATACTGGAGCGGTATCTGAATTCCATTGAAATGGGGCAGGGAGTTTTCGGGGTGGAAGCTGCTTCTGAATATTATTTCGGAAAACAGGCAAAGAATCTTACAAAAAGTGAAGCGGCATGGATCGCAGCGATACTTCCGAATCCGAAAAAATATGATCCCAATAATCCTTCAGCTTATCTGAAAAAAAGACACAGCTGGATTATGCGCCAAATGAATAACATCAGCATCAATAAATAACGCACAGAAAATGAAATTTCCGTTTCGGGACCGCCCGCGTTTTGGAGAAATCCTCAGGAGATACTTCAGTTTCAGAAATGAAACGCGGTCTCTCGATCCGCTCTATGACGTGTTCCAAAGCGTGAAAAGACAGGATTTCACTGTGGTGCTCGAATTTCTGCGAAACAGCCCGGAAGTTACGGAAAACTTCGGTTATTACATCAGAAATTTATTTCAGAAAAGGCCTTTCAACCTGTCGCTGACAGAAGCGAATATCCTTTCTGAAAATTCATTTGTCAACGAATTTAAAAAACGGCTGCTCAATAAGATTTTACCGGGTGTTGAAAATGAAAATTCGGTTTGGTTTCTCGTCGATTACCTTTCTGTAACCCCGGTAAACGATTTGCGCTTTTTTCGGAATATTCCGGAAGATGATCTTTCTGAACTTTTTTCACTGCTGCAGATTTCGGAGTTTATTTCCCAGAAATCGGTACGCAATGAACTGCTGTTTTCCGCAAATCTTCTCGCCTGGAGAGCGATCGGAACAGCGATGGAGGCAGATGTAATGAACATGGTTCCGGAATACCGGAACTACGACAATCCCTTTCTGGCGCTGCAGGATGAAATGGATGAACTGATTGCGCAGTTCCGGAAAAAACCGGAAATTGTGCTGACTTCTAAAAACGAGCACTACAAACAGATCAATATTTATCTGCGGCAGTGTCTGGATTTTGTTGAAAGGGCTTTCAAAAATTCATCAAAATACGGCATTTCAGGAAAGATCAATCAGTCTTTGCTCAAGATCAGGCAACAGATCATGAGAATTTCTGACATCATCAATTTACTTGTAGTGGATGATGAACGAGATCTTCATTTGAAGTCTAAACAGCTGTTTTTTAATATTTTAGAGTACAAATCGCATAAGAACAACGTGTCTGAGCTGTTTAATGACAGTACACGTCTGATGTCGCATCTCATTACCAATCACACAGCAGAAACCGGTTCTCATTACATCTCTTCCACAAGAAAGGAATACCTGAAAATGTTCTGGAAAGCGAGTGGTGGGGGCGTTATTGTCGGGGTTTTATGTGTCCTGAAAATTCTGTACAGTTATATTCCCGCGAGTGAGTTCGGGCATGCGTTTCTGTATGCGTTCAATTATGCGATGGGCTTCATTATGATCTATCTGATGGGTTTCACGCTTGCCACGAAACAGCCTGCAATGACGGCTGCGACGATGGCCAAGGTACTCTCGGATGAAAAAAATACAAGAAGTAATTATATTGACTTTGCGCATTTGGTTTCGAAGCTTTTCCGGTCGCAGTTTATTGCTTTTGTAGGTAATGTTCTCTGGGCATTTCCGGTCTCATTGGCAGTGATTTATGGACTGGATGTTATTTTCAATGACAATCTCGCATCAGAAAAATCGACGCAACTGCTTCATGATCTCGATCCGGTGCGTTCCAAAGCACTGCTACACGCCAGTATTGCCGGATTTTATCTGTTTATTTCCGGGATTATTTCCGGAAACGTCGGAAACAGCTCCGTTTACTATCACATCCCGAAACGTATTGCGAAAAACCCAATGATCAAACAGGTTTTTGGTGAAAAAGCGGCCGTATCGATCTCGGCGTATTATTCGAAAAACTGGGCAGGGATTATTTCCAATTTCTGGTTCGGTATTTTTCTCGGTGTCACCGGAACTGTCGGCGCATTTTTAGGGCTCGACATTGACATCCGTCACATTACATTTGCTGCCGGAAATCTGGCACTCGGCTTATATGGCAAAGAATTCAGCGTGGATAACATGACACTGATCATTTCGATTACAACCGTCTTTCTGATCGGTTTCTTTAACTTTTTGGTGAGTTTCGGACTGTCCATTTATCTGGCGCTGCGATCCCGAAAAATTACGATGGGAGAAACCCGGGAGATCATTCGTGAAATCAACCGTTATTTTCTCCGGAACCCGCTTCGCTTCTTTATTCCGATTACTTCGGCAGAACTTGATGGCAGGGCAAAAGAACTTATCAAATCAACAAATTCTACGGGAGCTGAAGATCGGTAAATCGGTCCTGTCCAAACTTTTCGCGGAATTTATTCAGGAAAAAGGTTTTCCGGAGTCTGAAATCATTTTTAAACATCGGTGAACTGATTCTGATGATCAGTATTTTGTTTTTCAGATCCACCGAATCAATTTTTTCAAACAGGGATTCATCGAGATACTCTTCCAAAAAATCCCTGATTTCAAAAGCCAGCAGTTTGTCCTCAAAACCATGTATTCTGGCAAAAGATTTTACCAGTTCTGAGCTTTGAAATTCGCGTTTTTTTTTCATGATGTACCTCATTTGATTTTGAAGCCGAAGGCTTCAAAGCTTTTGTCTGATTTATTTTATCCATGGATTTCATCCCACGGCTATTTTTGTTGAAGCCTCCGGCTTCTGCGCACCTGTAACCTTAATTAATTAATCTCAAAAATTTTGCTCTCCTCATTGATTCTTTTCACGATTGATTCTGTTCTTTCGCGGTGCGTATCAGTGATGAATATCTGTCCGAAATCCTGCTGATTTACCAATTTTATCAGTTGCGAAACCCGTTGATCGTCCAGTTTGTCGAAAATATCATCGAGCAACAGGACAGGGCTTTTGCCGGTCAGTTGTTTTATCAGACTCATCTGTGCCAGTTTCAGCGCTATCAGGAACGATTTCTGCTGGCCCTGTGATCCCATCTTTTTCAGGAGGCTGCCGTTCATTTCAAATTTAAGATCATCTTTATGTACACCTTTGGATGTGTAGGTAAGCTGGCGGTCTCGGTCGATATTTTCCTGTAAAATCGTTTCGAAATTCTCTGTTAATAAATCAGATTCGTAGGAAACCGAAACTTCTTCTTTTCCTCCGGAAATAATCTGATAAAAACTGCTGACAACGGGACTGAGCTGCTGAACAAAATTCGCTCTCTTTGCAAAAATTTCATTCCCGAATTTTGTGATCGGATCATGATAAATTTCCAGAGAATCCTGATCAAAAGTCCGGTTTTTGACAAAGTATTTCAACAACGCATTTCTTTGCTGAATGCTTTTTTGGTACTGGATGAGGTTAAAGAGATAGTGGGAATCCGTTTGGGAAATCATGGAATCCAGGAATCTTCGTCTGCTCTCTCCAGAATCAGAAATCAGGTTTGAATCGTATGGCGAAATCATCACGCTTGGCAGATAGCCGACGTGATCAGCAATTCGCTCATAGTTTTTATCATTTTTCTTGATGAGTTTCCTGGAATCTTTCGGTTGAATGATCCTGATGACATCAGTTTTTTCTTCGTTTTGAATTTCTGCTTCAATCGTGAAAAAATCGGCGCCATTTTCAATGTGCTGAAAATCAGAATTCCCCAGAAAACTTTTGCCAACCGAAACATAGTGCAAAGCATCGAGAACATTGGTTTTTCCAACGCCGTTGTTCCCGACAAAGCAGTTGATCTGTGGCGAAAAATCAAACGAGATCGCCGGATGGTTTTTGAAATGGTTCAGGGAAAGGGAACGGATGATCATTCGTCAAAAATACCTCATTAGAATCAGAAATAAAAGCGGTAGCGCCGAGCAAAGTTCTACCCAAAAAGAAAAATACGAATCTCGGCAGGTGTTTTCAGCATAATAGATGAATCCAAAAGTAAGGATAGAGGTCAGGAAAAAAGCAGTTGAAAATGCTGGCTTTACATGGTAAACCGCCAAAATGGCTGCTGCAAAAACCAATATGTACGCCAGATGTTTGGTGTTTTGCACGCCGATTATTTTGGGAAAAGTCACCACTTCATCGTCATGCATATCCCGAATGTCAAAAGGCAGTACAAGCGCGGTTACAAAGAGCCAGGAAATAAGAAAAACGGGCAAGCTGAAATGGGGAAGGATCAGCCAGGAATTAATGAGTGCCCAGGTTAATCCCACATAAAAAATTTTCAGTAAAGGGATCTGTCTTACAAATCTTTCCAGAAAAGATGAATTGTAAAGCAGACCGAGACCTACGATGACGAGCCATTTGAGGAGGCGGATCTCATTCTGGTTAAGAAAAATCAGAATCGAAGAGAAAATTCCTGCTAAAAAATTGATGACCAGAATTTTTCTGAAAACCCTGCTGTGTTGGTATTTCGTGTACAGATAACCGCTCCAGAACGTGATGAATATCAGCAAAACTGTCGGCCAACGGAGCATATTTTGCTCCAGCATAAAAAAAACAGCGAGCATTGTACCGCATAACGCCACAAACATTTGGCTGTCCACGAGGTATTTTTTTAGTAATTTTAGAAACTGCATTTTAACGGCTGCGTAACTTATTCATCCAAGTAAAGATGTAAAAATAAGGATTCAGGAATTGCGGCCTTAAAAATCAAATTATGAGAAAAATATTGTTAGTGTTCCTTCTTTTCGGAACTTTTTTAAAGATGAGCGCACAAACCTACTACGACCAGCAATGGAAAAAAATTGAGCAGAACTTCAAACAGGGTCTGTATAAAAGCAATCTGCCGATTATCCTGGAAATTCAGAACCAGGCAATTAAGGAAAGCAATGCCGTTCAACTGATCAAGTCGTTGAAAGCGGAATTTTCTATTGTTAATGAAACTGAAGACGATACGCAGAACGATGCAGCGTCTCAGTACTTTGGTAAACTGCAAACCATGGAAGCGAAGCTGAAAGGCGAGGATAAACTGCTCTACAAAGTTCTGTTAGGTGAATTTTTCAAGGAATATTACGATAACAATCAGTGGGAAATTAACCAAAGAACCAATATTAATAATCAGGATTTTGCTCAGATTGAAACCTGGAGCAAACTCGATTTCAAAAATTTTCTTTCTAAAAATTATACAGAATTAGAGGCCCAGAAATCTGCTCTGAAGCAGATCAAAATGGCGAAATACAAACAGATATTTGAAAATGTAGAAAATCTGGATTATTTCCCTACACTTTTCGACTGGAACTCAGTTCAGCAGGTTGATTTTCTTTCAGACAGGAATCTTTTTACACCCAACGAGCGAACCGCAAATCATCCAAAAGTCAACGGGATTTACGATGAACTCATCGCATTAAATTCAGGAAATTCTAAACTGTATTTCCAACATTTAAAACTCAATTACAACTGTGAGTTTACCAATTGCAAGGACAAACTTGCTCAGCTCCAAAATCTTATGAAGTCCGGAACAGAAGGTGATTACAAAGTAAAAATTGCGGAGGATATCGTAGATGAGCTTATGAATGAAAAAAAATTTACAGAAGCTCTTGCCTTAATAGAATCTGTTAAAAAACAGTATCCAGACTCAAAGTTTCTGAATAATTTAAAAACAAAGGAATCTTCTATTCTTAATCCATCGCTGGTCATCCATTACGAAAAACAAACGCAATCCAACAAACCGATTCACCTCGTAGCAGAAGGAAAAAATGTACAGAATTTTTCTCTCAATATCTATGAAACAGATGATGTACAGGGCTTTCTAAGATATATATATGATAATTATACGTATCCTTTTTCGTCAGTTCAAAAGAAAATGGTGCGAAAGGAGAATTTCACCCTAAACCATCCCAAAGATTACAAGACTTATTCAACATCATTTGAAATAAAGCCGCTGCCGGCAGGAATTTATCTCGTAGAATACGTGGTGGAAAATGAAATTCAGGAGAACTTTTGGTTTATTGCCGGTGATTCCAGAATTATTTTCGAAAAGAAAGACCAAAGAGATGTCGGAATTATTCACAAATTAGTTGACCGTGAAAACGGAAAACCGCTTGCATCTGAAAACATCGAATTCTATGAATATGTACGGGGGAAATCTGTTGCTAAGACTGCAGGAGCCACGGATAATAAAGGCATTGTCAGTATTCCGAAATCCGACAGTAAGGATTATTACCGGACTTATCTTGTAAAAGATGGTGGCAAGAATTACAATCTCATTCAGTTTTATGGCAGATCCGGTTCTGGTTATCATGACAGACAACCAAGGGCTAAAGCTCAGGTCTTCCTGGACAGAGCAATTTATCGTCCCGGACAAATCGCTTATTTCAAAGTGATCAGTACCAAGCTGGAAGGTGAAAGAGAAAGCGTTTCCTCCGGAATTACACAAAAAATTTCATTGTTTGATGCCAATGGTGAAGAGGTTTCCTCACAAAATTTCACCACGAATGAATTTGGTTCGTATAATGGTACTTTCACGTTGCCAAAGGGAAAACTAAACGGCAGTTATTCTTTAAGGATAGAAACCGGAGAGTATGACGCTTACAAGGATTTCAAAGTTGAAGAATACAAACGGCCGAAATTTGAAGTGACTTTTGAACCGATCAAAGACGAATACAAATACGGCCAAACCATCGAGCTGAAAGGAAAAGCGATGATGTTTTCGGGAGTTCCGCTGTCCAATTCTACAGTGAATTATGAAATTAAGAAAAGAAATATTCGCTGGATGTACTACTGGTGGTATCCGCGCGGAGAAGACAATGAAAATTCGATTATAGGTTCCGTAAAAACCAATGAAAAAGGCGAGTTTACCATTGTTCTGGATCTGAAAAAAGATGAAACCCTGGACGGGATTCAGGTGGACAATTATGAAATTGAAGCCAGCGTTACCGATATCAATGGTGAAACCCAGAGCGCGACTGAAAATGTGAAAGTTGCTTCTGTAACGCATTACATTAAAGCCGATAATATCGGAAATACTTTCGCCGATGAAAATGTAAAGGTAAAAGTAGAGACGAAGAATTACAACGAGCAGAATTTAAACAAATCTTACCATGTAAAACTTGAAAAACTGGAAGAACCTAACCGAATTTTCAGAGATAATTTCAAAACGAAAATTCAGGATCTGCCTCAAATGTCAATAAATGAATTTATTCAGAAATTCCCGCATGATTTATTTGATAAAAACGACGAAATCGCCAATTGGAAAACAGAGAAAATAGTAATTGAACGTCTGGAGAATTCTCCTTCTGACAAAAGGGGTGGATCCGAGGAACGAGGAAACGGGGTAGCCAATGAAGATAACGCGCAACTCGATTTAGGCAAACTTGATCCCGGAACTTACAAACTCGAACTTTTCAATATCGAAGGAAAAGACACCATAAAATCCGTGCAGCATTTTCAGGTTTGGGATAAAAGATTTTTGAGGGATTCACAAAAACCATTCTTGGAGGTTATCCAGCTAAAAGCAGAAGTTAAACGCGGTGATATAGCAAAAATTTATGTGTATTCCGCCATTCCTGATGCATTGGTGAATGTTTTTGTTCAAACCGGCAACGGCGATACCAGGACTGAAACTTTGAAAATGAAAAATGGAATTCTCGTTTATGAAATTCAGGCTCCAACAGACGAAAGAATTGACCGACTGAATCTACAGTTTCAAGTCGTCGCCTTTAACGATGTTCAGACCAGTACAGTGGAGGTGCAAATCAAGAATGAGAAGAAGGACCTGCGCATTGAAACTGTGACGTTCCGCGATAAACTACTTCCTAATTCAAAAGAAAAATGGACGGTGAAAATTCTCGGAAATGACAACGAAAAAATCAATGCTGAGGTGCTGGCGAATATGTACGATATGTCTCTGGATCAGTTTGCAGTCAACCAATATTCCTGGCAGAAAATCTTTCACAGACCGTATTCTATTGTAGGTTATGATATCAGAGAAGGACTTTCCTCGGAACATTTTGCGAGAAGGACAAAATATTTACAGCAGTACGGAGTGCTTGTTCCTCAATTCAACTGGTTTGATGGTGGAATTTACGGAGCACCCAGAATTATGAGACAGTCTGCAGTTTTTGCTGAAGAGGCTATGGCTTCTGCACCAATGGCAAGGGACGAGATTAGTGCTGCAGGAAATGTTGCCGCAGATGCTGATGCTATACCGTCATTAACTGGAAAAGTTAGTGGTGTACAAATTATTTCTGTCGAATCTGTTGAAAAGATTCCGGTCCGCCAAAACCTTAAAGAAACCACCTTTTTCTATCCGAATCTTCTGACAGACAAAGACGGAAACGTACATTTTGAATTTACATCGCCGGAAGCATTAACCAAGTGGAAAATGATGTTTCTGGCGCATACAAAAGATGCAAGAGCAGCGACTTTAGAGAAGGAAGTCATCACCCAGAAAGATTTTTCGGTAACGCCGAATTATCCAAGATTTTTGCGCGAAGGCGACGAACTGAACCTGCAGTCGAAACTGTCCAATCTAACAGCTCAAAACTTAAACGGTTTTGCTACTTTACAGATTCTGGATGCGATGACCAATGAAGATATTTCTACAAAATTTGACTTGAATAATTCCACTCAGAATTTCAATGTTGCCGGAAACGGAAACTCCGTAGCGAACTGGAAAATCAAGGTTCCGAACGATGTTTCTTCGATTATTTTAAAAGTCGTTGCAAAAGCCGGAAACTTCAGTGATGGAGAACAGAAAGCCATCGCGATTCTTCCGAACAGAATGCTCGTGACCGATGCACAGCCGATTTTTGTGAAAGAAGGCCAAACCAAAACTTTTATTCTAAAAAATCTGGCGGAAAATACTTCTACGACGGCAACCAACGTGTCCAATACTTTGGAACTGACAACGAACCCGATTTGGGAAATTATGTTTGCGCTGCCAAGTTTGAAAGACGACCAGAATCTTTCTGCCGATGTGCAGTTCAACAAATGGTTTGCGGATGTACTTGCTTCGGAAATTTTCAAAGCCAATCCAAGAATGAAATCAGTTTTTGACGAATGGCAGGACAAAGGTTTACTGACATCCAATTTGGAGAAAAATCAGGAACTGAAACAGTTGCTTCTTGAAGAAACACCATGGGTTCTGGACAGTAAAAACGAAACCGAACAGATGCAGAAACTCGCCAGAATTTTTGATGCGAATACGATGCGGAATTCTATCAATCAGGATTGGGAAGATTTGAAAAAACTCCAGAATCCGGATGGTGGATTCTCCTGGCACCCCGGCTATCCGAGTTCGTATTACACTTCGCTTTACATTCTGAAAAATCTGGGCAGAATCAATGAATGGCTGAAAGGAATTCTGGCGGATTATCAAAGCGGAGAACAGAAAGCGATGGTTTCAAAACTCGTTTCTTATGTGGATAATGAAGTGAATAAATACTGGGATGTGAAACGCGAAAACGTTTGGAACAATTTCGTTTTGGATTACCTCGATACGCGTCATTACTGGGAAAATCAGTATCCGCTGAAAGGAAAAGGAGCAACTTTGAAAACTTTAGTAATTCAGAAAGCGCCAAAAGCCGAAATCAGAGATTTTACGTTCTTCGGTTTGCACAGAGCTGCACTTTTGTTTGATCATTACAAACTGACGAACCTTTCCAAAAAACTGATGACCTACCTGAAGGAAACTTCCACCAATACCGAAACACAGGGCGTTTACTGGAAACAGAATCTGAATGACTGGGGTTGGTATTCTTCAAAAACCGTGAACCACGCCGGAGCTTTGGAAGCGTTCAACAAACTGACGCCAACGGATGCGAATATGATTGAAGAATTGAAAATCTGGCTCATAACGCAGAAGGAAGTTTCCAGTTGGGATACTTCAAGAAGTACAGCGGAAGTCATTTACACGATCCTGAATTCCGGTAAATCCTGGACTGGAACGGAATCCGACAAAGCAACGATTATTTGGGGCGGAAAAGCGCTGGAAAATCCGGATACGAAGGCAACGGGTTACATAAAATCATCAGTAAAACCTGAAAAAGTGGACAGAAACCTGGGAACTGTAACCGTGACCAAACCCGGTCCGGGAATCGTTCAGGGAGGCGTGTTCTGGCAGTATTACGAAGATCTGGACAAAATCAAATCTTCCGAATCTTACATTTCAATCACGAAAGAACTGTATAAGAAAATCAAGACTGAAAATGGGGAAGAGCTGCAGAAAATAACTTCCGAAACTCCACTGAAAGTCGGCGATAAAGTGGCGGTAAGAATGATTTTGAATACCGATAGAAATATGGAATTCATTCATTTAAAAGATATGCGCGCTGCAGGTTTTGAACCTTTGGATGTGATTTCCGGTTATCAGTGGAAAAATAATTTAGGTTATTACCAGTCCACAAAAGACGCTTCAACCAATTTCTACATCGAATACATGCCGAAAGGAAAATATGTTTTTGAATACGATTTGGTGTGCAACGCTTCCGGAACTTTCAGCAACGGAATTACCACGATGCAGAATTATTATGCGCCGCAGATGAACGCACATACACAGGGAACTAAAGTTTCCATAAATGAATAATTTATAATTCTAAAAAATATCAATAGAGTCGGGCTTTAGCCCGACTTTTTTAGTCGGAAATGTCAAGGCTTTAGCCAAAACATAAATATATAGCTCGTCCACAAAAAATTTGTGGGCGATTTTATTTTTTGACAAATATCAAAGGAATATTTTTTCACTCGTCGCAACTTTGCATCTGTAAACAAAAATTAAAAATGAAAAACTATAAAACATTAATTTTCACAGCATTGATGGGCATTCCTTTGTCCTTATCAGCGCAAACTGCTCCTTCCTTCCAGGAATTGGTAGACGCAGCGATGACTAAAGATGCAACCATAGAACAACAAAATTTAGAATCTAAAGCAAACGAATTGGATCAAGAAAAACTTAAAGATATTTTCTTACCAAAAGTGGAGATTTCTGGTAAAGCTGGATACGTAAACGCTACGGCAAAGGTAGTCTCACCAGAAATTGCCATACCTGCAATTATCCCTCTTTTTCCCGGTGCAGTTTTCCCGGAAGGAACTTTTAACAATAATTTTAATTTGTCAGGTTTTGATGCCGCGGCAAAAATCGAAGCAACAGCGGTTCTGTATTCTGGCGGAAAAGTAAAATATCTGAAACAAGCTTTGATTGAAAAAGACAATGCCAATAAAGCATTGCAGGTTAAAAATGAAGACGAAGTGATTACGCAGATCTCTAAAGCGTACGATCAGTTTGCATTGGTAGCAGAGTCAAAAAATGTTTTGGATGAAAGCAAAAAACGTCTGGATGCCAATAAGAAAACAGCTGAAAAAGCTCTTGGTTATGGATTAATAACCCCTTACGATTACAAAAAAATAGAATTGGCACAAGCTACTTTGGATTCTAAAATGATAGAATACGAAGGCAAAAAAGAGTTGCTGATTATGCAATTACATCTTTTAACAGGAATTGATAAAGAGCGAATTGCCCTGATCAACCCGAATCTAGAAAAAATAGAGTATTTGGTAACCGATGAAAGCATCGACAACAGAGCGGAACTGAAAGCTTTGAATTTTGGTATGAAAGCTATTGATGCGAAAATAAAAGCAGAAAAAACGTGGTGGATTCCGAAGGTTCAGGCTATGACTTCGCTTTCCTACATGGGATTTTATAACACCAATATTTCTTCCTCTAAAGAATTAATGCCGGGAACTGGTTCAAAGTTAGATCATGACTTGACGAATCTTAATTTACTGCCCATTTTTCAAGCGGGAATTGGTTTTAAATGGGATGTTTTTGATGGAAATGAAGCAAAACATGAAGTTGAAAAAGCAAAAATTGACAGAGAAATTTTAGAAAGTAAAAAAACTGATGCTGAAAGAAAATTGCAGCTTAACTTAGCTAATAATCAAACCAATTATAACATCGCAAATGCCCAGGTTGATCTAAAAGCAACAGCGAAAAAAATTGCTAAAAATGCATTGACACAAGCCGAAAAAGAGTTCAGATATGGTTTGATCAAATCTACTCAATTGATAGAAGCAGAAAACGATTTAGAAAACGCAGAATTAGAATATCAAACAGCAGTTTTTAACCAAAGAAGGGCAGCGATTGAACTGATGAAGTCTACACAAAATTTAAACGCAGAAAAACTATAAAACGATAAACATTAAACAAATAAAATATATTAATCCGATGAAAAACAATATTGCAATATCTTTATTTTTAGTAACCCTTCTTTCTCTGGGAGCTTGTAAAAATGAAACTCCACAAAAGTTAACCGAAGGTAAAACCAAAAAGGAAATTGTTTCTTTCGCGCCAAAAGTTACGGGTAGAATTTTAAAAATTTATGTAGAAGAAGGACAAACGGTAAAAGCAGGAGATACCCTCGCAATGTTAGACGTGCCCGAAGTTACAGCGAAAATTGCTCAAGCAAGGGGAGCAACTGCCGCTGCCGCCGCACAAGCACAGATGGCGAAAAATGGCGCAACTGCAGACCAACTTCGTCAATTAAGAGCCAAACAAAAGGGTTTAGCAGAACAATATCAGTATGCCCAAAAATCATTTAAAAGAGCCCAAAATATGTATAAAGACAGTTTGCTTTCTCCACAAAATTACGATGAGGCTTTCGCAAAATTACAAGGTGCAAAAGCGCAATACGACGCTGTGAATGCAGAACTCCACGATGTAGAAGTTGGTACAAGATTAGAAAAAATAGAAATGGCAATTGGCCAAGAAAATCAAGCGAGAGGAGTTCTTCAGGAAGCCAATGTAGCGTATTCTGAAAGATATATCATCGCAACCAATGATATGGAAATAGAAA
The DNA here is from genome assembly GCA_023399675.1 of Bacteroidota bacterium. Lineage (GTDB taxonomy): Bacteria > Bacteroidota > Bacteroidia > Flavobacteriales > Weeksellaceae > JAEWOS01. The sequence goes on along the minus strand of JAEWOM010000257.1, from coordinate 1,383 downwards.
CTATTTCTCTAAATGTAGGCGAATTGGCAACTGCAGGTTATGCTCTTTTCAACGGATATATTCCGAATACTACTTATTTCCGTTTTACCATTCCGGAAAGTAAAATTTCTAAATATCAAAAAGGAATGACCGTGAATATGAAATCTATTTACGGTAATCAGGAGTTTTCGGGAAAGGTAGTTTCCATCAAACAATTGACAAAATATGCAGATATTACCACAGCATTCCCAGATTATCAACCTGAAGATGCAGTGTATGAAATTAAGGTAATTCCTACCGATCGAGCGAAAGTGAATAATATCTTGGTGAATTCCAGCGTAACTTTAAAATAATCTTGACTTAAAAATTTACAAAAATGAAACAGTTAAGATACCTTTTAAAAAGAGAGTTTCATTTGTTCTTCACGAACAGAACGATGCTTTCTGTATTTTTTATGGCGCCCATCTTCTACGCGTTGCTCTTGGGTTTTACTTATGAAAAGGGAAAAGTAACGGATATTCCCGTGATTGTTATTAATCATGACCAAACTCCTTTGTCTAACCAAATTGTTGACATGTTAGGAGATAATAATACCCTGAAGGTGCTGAATTATGTAGAAGAACCAGCGATATTGAAAGATGAGGTCATCAAAACGGAAGCAGGAGCAGTAGTGATTATTCCAGAGCGTTTCGAAGCCAATATGCTGCAAAAGAAATATCCCGAAATCAACGTTTATGTCAATACGTCGAACGTGTTGACGGCTAATTTCGCTTCAAAAGCAATTCAGCTTACCTTAGGAACTTTTTCTGCAGGTGCCGAAATGAAAGCTTTGCAAAAAAAAGGAATGAATGCAGACCAAGCCAAAGCCAATATAGAACCCTTTAAAGCGAATTATATTACACTTTTTAACACCACCAGTAATTACCTGATTTTTATGTGGCCGGCAATGATGGCGGTGGTTTTACAGCAAGTAATTCTCTTGGCAATGGCGGTTACGTTTTCAGAAGAATTTAAGCGAGATTCCTTCATTAAAGATTTCGCAGGGAAACAAAAATATGCAATTTTGGTAATGGCGATAAAATGTTTACCTGTTTGGATTTTATCCAATTTACATATTTTATTCTTTTACTTGTGCAGCTTGTATTTTAAAATTCCAGCTCCCGAAAATCTAATAAATTTCTTTTTGATAACTGCAATTTTTGTAGTAGCAGCAACCAATTTAGGCGTTTTAGTAAGTATATTAGTTCCAGATGCTTTGAAGGCCACGCAGATTTTAATGGTAATTGCATCACCGGCGTTCATTATCAGTGGATTTACATGGCCTACTTATGCCATGCCGGATTTCATTACCTATTTTACCAAAATTATTCCTTTAACTCCATATCTGGAAGCGCTGAAAATAAT
>JAEWOM010000194.1 GCA_023399675.1 Bacteroidota bacterium | reverse complement strand
TTTTTGGTCTCTAATCGAGATGCATATTGTCAATCAGACGGACTTCGCCGGCAAAAACCGCGATAAATGCACGGTAATTGCGGTCTACATAAAAGAAATCTGTTTCTTTCAGCGTTTCTTCGTCTGCGATTTTGAAATACTGTAACAGCAGGCCCGGCTGTTTTTCAAAAATTTCGGCGACCCGTTCGTTGATTTCCGGTATCGTGATAATTCTGAACCAGTCGTTTACTTTCACTAATGTTTCATGGATAATCGCTGCCGCTTCTTTCTGTTTGGCTGTAAGCCTTTCATTACGGGAACTCATTGCCAGTCCGTTCTCTTCCCGCAGCGTAGGCACGCCGATGATTTTTACCGGAAGGTTTTTCAGATCCGTCATTTTCCGGATAATCGCCAACTGCTGATAATCTTTCTCTCCGAAATAGGCATTGTCGGGCTTTACATGCTGAAAGAGTTTTTCTACAACAGTTCCCACTCCGTTAAAATGTCCGGGGCGGTATGTGCCTTCCATTTCATTTTCAAGGCCATCGAAATCATATTCATCCGCCAGTAAACCATCCGGATAAAGTTCTTCTGTGGATGGAAGATACACTGCATCCACGAAGCCGGATTCTTCCAGAATTCTGATGTCATTTTCGATGTTGCGTGGATATTTCTCCAGATCCTGCCGGTTATTGAACTGTGTGGGATTAACGTAAATAGAAGAAATGACCAAATCATTTTCTTTCCTTGCTTGTTCATACAGGGAAATATGGCCTTTGTGCAGCGCACCCATCGTTGGGGCAAAACCAATTTTTTTTCCGCACTCCCGGTTGTGCTCCACATAACTCTCGATCTGAGCATTGCTCTTCAGTACTTCCATCAATAATTAGATTTAATCAAAAATAATAAAAAGTTTTATCACCTTCTATATAGTCTGCGGTCTTTATAAAATTATGTTAATTAAATGTGGTAACCTCAAAATTTTGTAATTTTGCAAAATATCGTCCTTAAAGTTAGGACCACGTAATACAAATAAATATGCCGGGAAAAAAAATATTGTACATCACCACAGAAATGCATCCTTATCAGGAAGAAAGCAGCATGGCAGAAATGGTGAGTAAAATGGCGTTAAAAATGCACAGTGAAGGAAATGATGTTCGGGTTTTCATGCCAAAATTCGGTATGATCAGCGAAAGAAAATTCCAGTTGCATGAAGTTATTCGGCTGTCCGGAATGAATATCATCATAAACGATCTCGATCAGCCGTTGATTATCAAGGTAGCCTCGCTCCCAGGAGAACGGCTCCAGGTTTATTTCATCGATAACGAAGAATATTTTAAACGTAAATCCTATTATTTCGATGAGGACGGAAAAGGTTTTGATGATAACGACGAACGTGCGGTGTTTTTCGCAAGAGGCGTTATTGAAACCATCAAGAAACTGAACTGGGTGCCAGATGTCATTCACCTGAACGGCTGGATGTCCGCATTTGTTCCGATCTATCTGAAAACGTTTTACAAAAACGATTTCTATTTTAACGATACCAAAATAATCCTTTCCTTATATAATGAAAAGGACGCAGGGCTTTCCGAAAATGTGAAGGATGTTTTGCAATTTGATAATATCAACGGTCTTGAAGCCATCGACAAACCGACCTTTATGAATTTCGTTTCCGATGCAATGCAGCATGTGGACCTGGTTGTAAAAGGTGATGAGTTTCTGGAAGGGGAACTGGATGAGTCATTCGGCAAAACCAAAACGAAGAAATCGGAATTCCTGGATGTCGATTTAATCAACACGCTTTATCAATAATACATATTTTTCAATGCATAAAAATTTTAGAAAGATTATCAGCGTTAGTCTGGCAATTATTTTCGGCAGTTTTTTTCTGTACAACTGCGAACCGGAAGCTGATAAACTTGGCGAACAGTTTTTTAATCCTGCAGATGTACGCACGGACAGTGTAAACATCGTTGCATATAATATTTCCAATCAGGATACCCTGCGCAGTGATATTACCACGGCGCGTCTTGGCGTTCTCGGCGCATTCGATGAACCGGTTTTCGGTATGCAGAAGGCTTCTTATGTCACGCAGGCGAGACTCGGTACTTTCGATCCGGATTTCGGTGATAATCCTGTTGTCGATTCTGTGGTTCTGGTGATGAAACCGCTGTTTTATTCAGACTCCGTTGCTACAACGACCAATGCCAATTATGTTCACACCGGAAATGTGCTGGCAACGAAAGAAGTTAAAACCTATCCGATTGCAAAATACGGTAAAGCAAAAATCGCGGGTGCACCTGCTCTATTCAATATCCGTGTGCACGAGGTTACTGAATTTCTGAACGGTCCGTCCACGGTGTATTACTCCGACAAAGCAGTTCCGTTGGGTCCGCAAATCGGCTCAGCTGTATTTAACGGTAACGTTACATCAACAGTCATTACCAAAAACGACAACAATGAAGAATTGTGGAGAAACGATGCATCGCTGCGGATCCCGATGGATGCCACATTTTTCCAAAACAAAATTATTGCGAAAGAAGGAATGCAGGAGCTGCGTGATGTTGCGAACTTTACGCGTTACTTCAAAGGAATCCGCATTTCGGTGGATGAAACCGACGGTTATCTGTTTCAGTTTGATCCCGATTCACCGGAAATTAAGATATACTATAAGTCTGATGAGGTGGTTAACGGCACCACTGAGCGAAAACAGCATACAATAAATTTACCGCTTGTTGGGCGCGATATAAACGGCGCGCTTCATAATGTCCGAATCGGGCAGTACAGTTACGACCGTGCAGGAACACCGTCTGCGGCAATTCCGGTAACGCCGAACACGACGACAGGAGATGAAAAGATTTTTCTTCAGGGAATGGGTGGACCAAGCGCAGGAATCAAAGTGCCGGCATCAGTTGTTTCACAGCTTCAGCAGAAATTCCGCAATGAGAAGAATGCCATACTTTCTGCGAAGATCAAAGTAACTACCGATACCGACCTCTGGAACAACAACTACCGTAAGCCTTCAACTTTCACGCTGCTGGAAGAGGGAGCAACAGGTTTTATGCCTGATCTCTCCATGGTTGGTGCAGTGCCGAATTTTACTTTTATCAGAAATTTCAATCTTGATAAAAATCCGGCCTACTACGAGATTTCAATTACAAGAACCCTCAAAAGTTTTGTGGAAACTGCCGGAGATCCGAAGGATTTGGTGATGATCATGAATATCGGAGATTTCCTGAGTTACACAGGAAACGGATATCAAACCACGTCCCGTGCATACGCGTTGGAACGTGTAGTTTTGGTTGGTAACGAGGATGACAACCCGAACCGCATCAAACTGAAAATAACTTACGGAAACAAAAATTAACAAATAAGCTGATATAATATGTGTGGAATTGTTGGATATACTGGTTTTCAGGACGCCTATTCTATTGTAATAAACGGTCTGAGAAGACTCGAATACCGCGGATATGACAGTGCCGGAATTGTGCTGGACAGTCCGGATAACGATTTTTTCATTGCCAAAACGAAAGGTAAGGTTGATGATTTAGTCAGTGTTTCAGAAGATTTGAAAGGTAAATCGAATATCGGGATGGGGCACACGCGCTGGGCAACACATGGTGTTCCAAGTGACCGTAATTCACATCCGCATCTTTCCAATAATGGAAAAATTGCGCTTGTTCATAATGGAATCATTGAGAATTATGATACCATCAAAACGATGCTTACCGAGAAAGGCTTCACTTTCTCATCCGAAACCGATACGGAAGTGCTGGTGAACCTGATCCAGTATTTCATGGATCATGACGATAAAATCGATTTTCCCACTGCAGTGCGTTTCGCATTGAATGAGGTGTACGGAGCTTACGCGATAACGGTAATGCATGATGATTTCCCGGGTCTGCTGGTTGTTGCCCGTCTTGGATCGCCATTGGCAATCGGTTTGGGTAATAATGAATATTTTATCGCTTCAGACGCTTCTCCTTTTGTGGAATTTACGAAAGAAGCCATTTATCTGGAAGAAGGACACATGGCAACGATCTCTTTGGAGGATGGCGTGGCTATTAATACCATTACTGATAACTCCCGCATTGAACCTGCGGTACAGGAACTGAAACTGAGCCTTGAGCAAATTGAAAAAGGGGGATACGAACATTTCATGCTGAAAGAAATC